>JANOTW010001026.1:0-2159 GCA_031416575.1 Ferruginibacter sp. | reverse complement strand
GGATGTCTGTGAAAGGGATGATATAATCACACTTAACGCAAACCGCACTTACACATTTATTGATGCCAGTGTTAAATGTTTTCCTCCCGGCGATGCTACAGGAAGATGGTCATTATTCAACAGTACTTTAGGGTTTGATTATTTTTCAAGCTGGTCTTTTTTAGGCTTATTTACTCCTACGTATAGTGGCAGTTCAGTGAAAATTGACAGTTTTAATTGCAGTACGCTGACCTGGTCAAATTCAGATGTAATTAATCCGGGGGATAAATTGATACATATCCTTACCCGTCAGTAGGGAAGCAGCGGGAAAATAAAAATGTCATGCCCGCTGAAAAGAAAAATGAAATCATAAAAACAAACAGGAGAAGCCGGAAAATCCTTACAAAAGAGTACGGCGCATTTACCGAAAAGCGATATGAGTAGGTAACCATTAAAAATCAACGATCATGAAAAAATTATTGTTTCTAACTGCAGTTTTTACTGGCATTCAATTAACGAGCAATGCCCAAAACACCCGGTTTGGTTTTACCGGCGGTGCCGTTTTCGCCAACTACAATTCCAAAATTGATGGTGAGAGCGACAAAGGCAAATCAAAACCAGGGTTAACGGCAGGGATAATGATTGATGTTCCTGTCAGTAAAAATTTAAGTTTCCAACCTGCCGTAAATTTTGTTCAGAAAGGAGCCAAGCATGAAGAAACTTTCGGTGGCGTTACGGAAAAAGTTACTATCGGTGTCAATTGTATTGAAGTGCCCCTGAACCTCCTGTACAATGCATCCGGCAATACAGGGAATTTCTTTATCGGAGCAGGGCCATCAGTTGCTTTTGCCCTTTCTGGCAAATGGAAGTATGATGATGGTACCAATTCTTTAACGGAGGACATAAAATTTGGAACCGGGGATGATGACCTTATGAAAGGATTTGACCTGGGCGCCAATTTTTTGACCGGCTATTGTTTTCCCAACGGTTTGCTTTTATCAGTTAACTACAACATGGGGCTTAGTAATCTTAATCCTGATGTATCATCTGATGGCACATTAAAAAGCAGCTATTTCGGAATAAGGCTGGGGTATTTGCTGAAGGGAAAAGGAGGAAAATAAATGTTCGGCGAGATTCCGTACCCTATTTAAATAAAATTCAATGCACAATGATTATTAAACAACAAAACTTCCTTTTATGAAAAAAATTATCGTTTTAACAATTTTGCTGATAGTATCAGTAGCATTATTCAGCCAGCAAATAAAACCAGCCCCGGCCTTAACCAAACAAGATTACCAGGATAAAAGTAACAATCAGAAGTCTGCAGCATGGTTGCTATTAGGTGGCGGCACTGCTGTGTTAACCATTACGGCTCTTTCTAATCTCGGTGTTTGCATTGGCTCTGGATGTACTAAAAAAACTTTTCCCGTAGTTGGTGTCGGATTAGGTGGTGCAGCTATCGTGAGTTCAATTCCTTTTTTCATTGCTTCTTCCAAAAATAAAAAGAAAGCTATGAGTTTATCATTTAAAAATGAAACGGCTCCGCAATTACAAAAAGACGGCTTTGCAAACCGATCTGTTCCTTCATTAACCTTAAAAATCAGTTTATGAAAAACATTATTGTTTTTGCCCTGCTAATGATGAGTTTGGTTGCGTCATTCGGCCAGCCAATCTCCACAGGTACTTCTCTTTTAAACCCGGATCTCTATCAAAAAAGTAAAAACCAAAAAACAGTTGCCCTTGCAACCGGTATTCCCGGGGTAGCCCTTCTTACTATCGGCGGGGTGATGTCAATGTCAGAATTTGACAATGGTCTTCTTCCGGGGCAATCGGAGCAAAGTAAAAATAATTCCAATACAGGAGAGGTGCTGATGATTGCAGGAGCTGTACTATGTATAGTTGCCATTCCTTTTCAAATTGCTTCATCAAAAAACAAGTTGAAGGCGTTGGCTCTTTCTTTTAGGAACGAAAAAGCAGTACTGGTTCAAAAAGGTGGGTTTGTAAATCGTACCATTCCATCATTAACCTTAAAGATAAATTTATGAAAAAGCACTTCCTCATAGCCACTTTACTAATTGTTGCGTTTATCCGGACAGAAGCACAGAAAAAAAATTATTTCAGTTTGGAGTCTGGCGTTTATTTCGGGAAAGCCAATAAGAATATTGCATCCAGCATGACTC
>JANOTW010001025.1:0-3149 GCA_031416575.1 Ferruginibacter sp. | reverse complement strand
CACGAGCACCAGCATATTTATAAAACAATCCGCAAGGGTGCTATTGCCAAAGCGGATGCCAATGCCAAAACATTGTACCGGCACCTGGTGTTCAGGGATGGCGAAAAGAAGAAGCTGAAAATTATTTCGGAGCTCATTCATGTAGATACAACCGTATTGCCTGACATGGTGGTTGCCGCCGCCGTTAAAGATTGGGAAGATAAGGTCTATGCTTCTTTCAGGGCGATCGGCCTTGAGCCGGATGCCGTAGTGTATCATACTAGAGAACCATTAGATGGAACGGAAGCAAGTGTGCGCTATAAGCAAACCAACCTCGGTAATCTTATAGCACAGGCAATGCTGGCTGCTTCACCGCAGGCGGATGCCGCAGTCTTTAATAGCGGCTCTATACGGATAGATGATATGATAGAAGGCGTGATGACACAGTTGGATATTATCCGCACGTTGCCATTTGGTGGTAAGTTATGCGAAGTGGACCTAAGCGGTACTTTGCTGAATGAAATGCTTAACACCAGCAATAGCTTAAAGGGGCTGGGTGGTTACCTGCAGCTAAGCCATAACGTTACTTATGATGGAAGCAACTGGTTGCTAAACGGCACAGCGATTGATCCTTCAAAAAACTATAAAATCGTGTCGCCCGAATTTTTATTCAGCGGTGCGGAAAAGGGGCTGGAATTTTTGAAAGAAGGTAACCCGGGAATAAAATTATTGAAGCGTTTTGATGCGCCGGGTGATATACATACCGACCTGCGTTTGGCAGTGGTGAAGTATCTGAGTGGGTTGAGCCCCCTGTTCCCTAAAGGGGGAACTTAAATTGTTACTGTATTTTGGTATTTGGTTGTTCTTTTAAGGCAATAGAGATTACATCAATTGTTGGTTGGTGTTGCAATGGGGAACTGCCATCAGTTAGTTTATAAAGAGGTTTAAATTATTGAAGGTTTCGTTTTGTGGGAACACCAACCGGGGTGAAAAGAGAAAGATCAAAAAAGTTCATTTATTTTAGGTAAGCATTATTACGATGAACCATTATTTATTTGTAATAAAGCTGGGTTAAAATTAAGAACGCTGCCAAGCTTTCATTTTTTCCAAAATGAGCAAGGGGTTCCACTTTTAAAATAAAAATACAATAAGCAAAACCAATATTTTCAGCCGATAAAAATTACATTTTTAATTTTAGTCGGTTGATAGTGATTTAAATTCTTTAACTTTATTATTTCCATTAATTCAAGTATTCCAAACGCCAACTGCTTGTCCGATCATTCAACAAATAGCGTAAAAATCCTGCTTTTAAAAGTAGCAGAGGGTGATGAAAACGCCTTTGGGCAACTCTTTAAAACTTACTACAACCAACTGGGCGGGTTTATCATGCGCATTATTGAATCTGAGCCGCTAACACAGGAGATTGTGCAGGATGTATTTTTGAAAATATGGATCAACCGCAGTTCGCTGGCAGAGATAGACTGCTTTAAAGCTTACCTGCTTGTAGTTGCCAGAAATCATGCTTTCAATTGTTTGAAACAAATCGCCAGGGAAAAAAGCCGGAAAAAAGAATGGATCAATACCGTGTTGCAGCATGCTTCAAATAATGTTGAGGAGGCCACTACCATAGATACCGGCAACCTGATTGATGAAGCGGTGGAATTACTTCCTCCCCAGCAAAAGAAAGTATATACATTAAGCCGGAGAGATGGCATGAAGCAGCAGGAAATAGCCAGTGAGTTGAATATTTCTCTTGAAACAGTTAAGAAGCACATGGTGCTGGCACTACGTTTTTTAAAAAATAATCTACGTACACATATTGGCCTCTTTATCTTTTCGCTGGCAGGTTTGTTCAACCAATAAAAAATATTTCCAGCCCATTACCTCTTTTTTGTATTCTTGTTGTCTTTATATATAGAATGTTTATGAGGCTTGGTTGTAAACTTTTTGTCCGGGCCAAGAAGCTATGGTGATCATCCTTGCATCGCCCTCTTGTACCGCATACCAATGGGTATCTTTTCCCACGTTATGTTGTTTGGATAGTAAAATGTATTTAGTTCGCCTTTTTCGGGGCCGGCATCATAAAAAAGGCGTTTCAGTAAAATAAAAAAATATTATTTTATCTCTTCCTTAGTTTTTTGTAATTATTACGAAGCTATATTATGAACCAATCAAGACTGACCCATTTATTCAAAGCGTATTTTAATAAAACCGCCTCCCCAAATGAGCGCAATGAATTAATGGAATTGCTGGCAGCAGGGGAGAATGATGACCATGTAAAAACTTTATTGGCAGAAGCATGGCAGCAGTTCAACAACCAAAGCCCTTTATTTAATGATAGCCAGGGCAGGGAGATGCTTGCCAATATATTAAATGTAGGAAAAGCAAACAAACTGGTTCCGGTTATCGCCGCATATAAGCGGCCATTTAATTGGGTACGTATTGCCGCGGCGGCTATCCTGGTCTTTGCTGTTACAGCGGTATCTCTATGGTTAAATCCAAAACAACCCATACAACCCCCAATCGCCCAATCAAAAAAGATTTCTACAAATGCTGATAATGGCGCTATTATGCCGGGAGGAAATAAAGCGGTGCTTACCTTGTCAGACGGTTCCCATATTGTACTGGACTCAACCTACACGGGTACTTTGGCTAACCAGGGCAGTGCGGTAATAATGAAATTAAATAAGGCTACCCTGGCTTACAACGCCCCGGAAGGAGATAGCCGGGAGATCGTTTATAATACCCTTTCCACCCCCGGCGGCGGGCAATACCAGTTAATATTACCGGATGGTACCAGGGTTTGGCTCAATGCATCATCTTCCATACATTTCCCCACCGTATTTAACGGAAAAGAACGAAACGTAACGATTACGGGGGAAGCCTATTTTGAAGTGGCGCCCCTATCCGGCAAAAAAGGGCAGGGCAAAATTCCCTTTATTGTAAACATAAACACCCCTTCAGGCGATGGGGGTAAAGTAGAAGTGTTGGGAACCCATTTTAACATCATGGCATATAATGATGAAAATTCAATAAATACTACATTACTGGAAGGGTCGGTAAAAGTTTATACAGGTACTATAAATAAGGTGTTGGTTCCCGGTCAGGAATCACGGATCAATACAACAGGCGGCATTAAAGTAGTGGAACCCGATATGGAAGAAGTAGTG
>JANOTW010001024.1:0-6460 GCA_031416575.1 Ferruginibacter sp. | reverse complement strand
GCAAAGACCCTGTGGTATTTACTTTCTCTTTTAAATTCGTTGCTTTTGCCTCCGCAGCCGGCGGGCTGCGTAACTGCAACGCCGCTGCTTTTGCTTCTTTCGAAAAATAAGCTTCGCATTTTTTGAATACCGGCAAGCCGGTACCGAACCAAAAGAGGCGGCTTATGCAGTTACTGATTTTAACCCGAACCAAAATTCTTAGATCAAAATGATACTGGTAGCAGCTTTGCGAATAATACACCTAATCCTAAAAAATAATTACAACAAGTATATTGATTTTATTATTTATCTATCGAAGGATTTAGAATGCTATAAAGATAAAAGATACAAAAGAAATGCAACCACCAAAAAGGAAAATGAGAACTTTTGATGAAACATTGATACGATATGGAGTAAGCAATAAAAATATTAACACCAATTTTACAGTGTATAAAGGATTTGCTATAAAAAACGATTGACGATACAGAATTGCACAGCCCTAACCAAAAGCAGTTTTATGTTTTCCAATATTATTTCCCTTTTTATTTTAGTCCGCATAAACAAAATGTAGCATGTTATCATCATCTTGTTTTTTAAAAAAGTATGATGATAGTAAAGGATTCGTTTTATTAAAAAGGCATTCAACTCATTACTACCAGGCTCTTTCACTTCCGGCGACAAATACATAAATCGTTTATATTTTTAAGCATTTATTACATTAATAGATAAAAACCTTTCTACCTGCTGCTTTTTTTTATTAATGTTTTTAATAAGAGATAAAGGCAGCTATTTTTTTAAACCAAAAATTGAAGCATTATGAAAAAACAATTGCATAAGGTGTTCCTCCATACATCCTGCATTCTGGCAATGGCGATACTACAGCTATTGCCTGGCCAGTTGAAGGCCCAAACCAACAAGATATCAGGGACTGTTACAGGCCTATCCAATGAACGGTTGGCTGGCGCTACCATTAAGGTTAAACAAACCAAAAAAACTGCCGTCACGGATGCCGAAGGTAAATTTAGCATTGATGCTTTGCCAGGGCAAACCCTGGTTATCAGTACAGTAGGATTCGAAAGCAAAGAAATAAAAGTTAGTCCACAAACAAATACAGCAGTAGTACTTACACCATCCACTTCCACCCTGGATGATTTGGTAGTGGTGGCTTATGGAACCGTAAGAAAAAAAGATATGACGGGTTCCGTATCTGTCGTGAATGTTGAAAATGCCAAAAAAACCGCCTCTTATGATGTTGCGAAATTATTGCAGGGCCAGGCTGCCGGTGTAACGGTGCAAGGGTCTGGAGAGCCAGGTGGTTTTGTACAAATAAAAATCAGGGGTATCAGTACTTTCGGAAACAACAGCCCGCTATTTGTAATAGACGGCGTTCAATTAGACGCCCCGTATGATTTTGCGCCCGGCGATATTGAAAGTATCCAGGTATTGAAGGATGCTTCTTCGGCGGCTTTATATGGTTCACGTGCGGCACAGGGTGTAATTATCATTACCACTAAAAAAGGCAAGGCAGGTTTATTAAAAGTAAATTACAACGGTTACTATGGCAGTCAAAAAATTCCACAAAGGGTGTCGCTTACCGACAGGGTGGGATATCAAAAAATTACCAGCGCTGCGGAGTTAAATGCAGGTTTGGGAATAGCCCCCGGCAACGATCCTGCGAACCCGGCCTTTATATCAAATGTAAATACGGATTGGCAGGATGAATTATACAAAAGTGGAATTATACAGGATCATAATGTTAGCATGTCCGGTGGTTCAGAGACTGCAAACTTTAGCGTAGGACTTGGTTATTTTAACCAGACTGGTACATTAAAAGGGCCACAGGAATATAACCGCTATTCTTTTAACAGCAATTTCCAGGGAAAAAAAGGGCGCTTTGCTTATGGTGCGAAAGTTGCCTACACCCAATCGGATAAACATAATTTTGGCAGTACTTACGGGCATGCGATTTTTGGGGGAAGCCTTACCAGTATGCTTACCGCCATCCCTACAATGCCCGTGTATGATTCCAAGCGCTTAGGCGGATATGGCGGTGCGGATAATGTAACTCAACGGGCTATTACTTTAAATGTAATCGGCCTGGGTAATTTGGTTACTGATAACAATAACAGGAACCGTTTTTTAGGAAATGTGTGGGGCGAATTTGAAATTATCAAGAACCTGAAGTATAAATTAAATGTTAGTTACGATAGAACGGAATTTAAAAACTTTCATTACGAACCTAAGTATGACCTCGGCTTTTATTATCTAAATACGGTTTATTACATGAACCAGGGTACAGGTGCAGACAAAACCGGGCAGATGGAAAATACATTGAATTATAAATTGGAACTGGGCAAACACAAGATAGATTTTCTTGCGGGCACCTCTTACCTGCAAAGGAATTTCGAAGATTTTGTTGGTACGGCATCCGGGACCCAGGACCTGCAATTTATTACCTTTAGTTCTGTCACAAACCCTGCGGATAAATCCGTGTTCAGTGGTTTATCCACTAATACATTATCATCCTATTTAGGCAGGGTTAACTACAATTACAATGATCGTTATTTATTGACGGGTAATTTTAGAAGAGATGGTTCATCGCGGTTTGGCCCGGCTAATAAATTCGGAAATTTCGCTTCAGCAGCCGTTGCATGGAACATTAATAATGAAAAATTTATCCGTCTTCCCAAACAAATCTCCGCTTTAAAACTAAGAGGTGGATTTGGAGAAGTGGGTAACCAAAATTTTGGCGACTATTTATATCAATCTTTTATTAATCCTAATGCAAGTTATGTTTTTGGCAATGCATTGGCAACCGGTGCAACAACTGTTACGCTGCGTGACCCAGCCATTAAATGGGAAGCTACCTCTACTCTGAATGTGGCTGCGGATTTGGGCTTCTTCAATAATAAGTTATTATTTACCGCGGAGTATTATAAGAGGGAATCAACTGACCTTCTGGCCAATCAGCCACTACCTTTATCCGTTGGTTCAGTACCTTCTTCCATATTTACCAATGCTGCATCTACCCAAAACACGGGTGTAGAATTTACGCTGGCATATAACAACCATATCGGCGATTTTAAATATAATGTTAGCGCCAATCTTACCACGCTTAAAAATAAAGTGTTGAAATTGGGCCTTACCAATAATCCAATTTACGGCGTAGGCAGTAAAACTGAAGTAGGCCGTTCCGTTGGTGAATTATTTGGTTTTATTACCGAAGGATTATTTAATACCGCAGCGGAAGTAGCAGGGCATGCAACACAAACAGGGGCAAAACCCGGTGATGTAAAATTTAAAGATATAAATGGCATCGGTACCGATGGCAAATTAACCGGCATCCCGGATGGCAAAATAACCGATAATGACAGGGTTTACCTGGGTACTACCATTCCCAAAATTAGTTACGGGTTCAATCTGGATGTAGCATTCAAAAACTTTGATGCATCTGTTTTCTTTCAGGGAAACGCCGGCAATAAAGTATTCAATGGCGTTTATCACGATTTGATGACTGGCCAGTATTCAAATTCTCATACTGATATGTTGAACTTTTGGACACCAACAAATACCAATACAAAAATTCCAAGGCCGGTAATTTATGATCCCAATGGAAATGGTCGTTTCTCTGATCGTTTTGTAGAAGATGGTTCTTACCTGAAGTTGCAGAATGCACAGATCGGTTATACACTACCAACAAATATTTTTGGAAAAACAAAGGTATTCAGTAGTTTCCGTGCTTATGTTTCCGGACAAAATTTAGTTATATTTTCCAAGTACCGCGGGTACGATCCTGATTTTATCAGTGATGGCTTATTTAGCCGTGGCTTCGATCTGGGTTCTTTCCCTAACCCCCGGTCTATTCTTGTTGGATTACAAATTGGATTTTAATTATTTAAAAATTTAAAGTTTTTATTATGAAATTATATAAATCAGTATTATGGATTTTTACAGTAACTACTGTATTACTCACCATAGGGTGCACAAAAAAACTGGAGCAGTCCAATCCAAATTTGCAAACCTCGGCTACCTTCTGGCAAAATAGCGCTGATGCGTTGAAAGGTGTAAATGCGGCTTATGGCAGCTTGTTAATTGATGGGACTTACATGCGTTTTACACCTGCTTTATTGGATATCAGGGGCGATGATATTAAAAGCAACAGTCCCTGGACCGCTTTTGGCAACATAGGCAGATTTGCACTCGGCACAGCCGACGCAGCCGGATATGGCTGGGCATTTGCCTCATATTATGAAGGGGTTGCCCGTGCCAACCAGGTGCTTACCAATGTACCCGGCATTGCAATGGATGCGGCCCTGAAAAACAGGATATTAGGGGAAGCTTATTTTTTAAGGGGTTTGTATTTTTTCCACCTGGTTAATTTTTATGGTAAGGTTGCGTTGCCGATACAAGCGCCAAAAGCAAATGCTGATTTTTACGTAACCCAATCTACCGAACAGGCAGGATGGGATCAGGTAATAGCTGATTTTACAAAAGCGGCTTCAATACTTCCGGTATCTTATCCCGGAACCGAGTTGGGCAGGGCCACAAAAGGCGCGGCATTAGGGTATTGGGGCAAGGCTTTGTTGTTCAATAAGAAATACTCGGAAGCAGCGGTACAATTTAAAGCAGTGATAGACCTGAATGTGTATGACCTGGTGCCAAATTATAAAGATAATTTTACCGAAGATTTCGAGAATAATAAAGAGTCAATTTTTGAAGTTCAGTTTTCAAGGAGTGTAGGTGGACAGGATTTGGGTTGGGGTGGTATTCCTTCATCTGGCTGGGGCAAAACTTCCGCAAGGGCAATTACATTTGCACCACGTAGTTTTGGATGGACTGATGTTCAGCCAACGAGGTCAGTGTTCAATGAATTTTTAGTGGAGAAAACAACTGCGTTACAAGATGACCCAAGGCTTGATGCTACTATCTTTTACAATAAGCCGGGCGCCATGATATATGGTGTACCTTTTGCCACCAGGTATGGTGGTAACCTTGCCGACCTGAATGACCTTTTTTGCAAAAAATATCAAAATGGTTATGGCAATAAACCCAATGAGTTTGATTGGAAATCTGGTATCAACGAAAGGATCATGCGTTTTTCTGATATCCTGCTGATGTATGCTGAATGCTTAAATGAAGCCAACCAAACCACTGCCGCATATCCTTTTATTCAAAGAGTGCGTACCCGTGTTGGTTTACCCGACCTCGCAACCGCTAAACCCAATATGACACAAGCCCAGATGAGGGATCAACTGGCCCATGAAAGGTTGCTGGAGTTTTGTTTGGAAGGGCATCGTTTTGATGATATTCGCCGCTGGGGCTGGCTTGCCAATGCTACCAAATTGGCATTGCTTAAATCAAACGATCCTGAAATGAATACCTATTTACCAGGCAGGGAATATTATCCTATTCCACAAACTGAAATAGATAATAACCCGGGCTATAGTCAAAACGCAAGTTATTAATGCAAAATAAATAGCGGTTAACAGTTGTAGTTAGAAGCTGTTTAAAAATGATTTTTAGGATTTCTTAAAATTCCTAAAGTGTTCCATGGGGTGCAGCCACAGCGGTAAGCCGCGGTTGTGCCCCATTACATGTTTAGGTATCATTGGAATAAAAGTGGCACTCATAAAAACAAAATAAATAATAATGAAAACAAAATTGTTTTATTCGTTACTGGCATTTTTTTTAATGTCCGGTGGTAACGTTACAGCACAAGCAACCATACAAATTTCAGGTGGCAATTCAACTGCTAACCCGGTTATCAGCAAATTCATTTACAGCCATTTCGCGGAGCATCTTGGCAGGTGCATTTACGATGGTTTTTATGTAGGAGATGGCTCCTCCATACCCAATACCAGTGGAGTAAGAAATGACATTGTTGATGCTTTAAAAAAAATGAAGATACCAGCGCTTCGCTGGCCGGGCGGTTGCTTTGCCGATACTTATCACTGGAAGGATGGCATCGGCCCCAAAGATAAAAGGCCTGCGATTGTAAACAAATGGTGGGGCGGTGTTACGGAAGATAACAGCTTTGGCACGCATGATTTTTTGAACATGTGTGAATTGCTGGGAACTGAACCTTACCTGGCGGGCAATATAGGAAGTGGTACGGTACAGGAGCTGGCAGATTGGGTGCAATATGTAAGTTCCAATAATAAAAATCCCATGTCGGACCTCCGTAAGCAAAACGGCAGGGACAAACCATGGGCAGTAAAATATTGGGGCGTAGGAAATGAGGCATGGGGATGTGGTGGCAATATGATACCGGAGTATTATGTAAATGAATATAAAAAGTATGCAACCTTCATGACCGATTGGACAAACTCTGATAAAATATTCCGCATTGCCTCGGGCGCCAACAGCGCCGATTATCACTGGACGGAAACGCTGATGAAAAGTATTCCGCAGCCAATGGTGGAGGGGGTGGCGTTGCACCATTATTCAGTAATTGACTGGAGTGCAAAAGGGCCTTCAACAA
>JANOTW010001023.1:0-1551 GCA_031416575.1 Ferruginibacter sp. | reverse complement strand
GGCCGGTGTTCCACCGGCCACGTTCCTGATAACTGTAGCGACAATTTGGGATGCACCCGTTAAATGTACAACCCTGTTCTTTTATTTTTTTGAGCACATAAAATAGCCCTCACTCCCTGCCAGGCCGCGAGGGCGTTTTATTTTATTTATTTTTAGCCAGCCAATCCTTAAATTGTTTTATCTCCCTACTCTGATCCTCCATTATTTTTTGCGCCATCTTTTTAAGCGCCAGGTTTTTGCCATGGGATATTTCATCTTCAGCCATCGTTACCGCACTTTCGTGGTGAGCTATCATCATCATTACAAAATCCTTATCATTATTGCCGGTCATTGGAATACCCTTCATTTTAGCATCCATTTTTTCCATTGTAGCAGCTAATTCATTGTGCGGTCCGCCGCCTTCCTTTTTCATTTCAGGCATCTTATAATCTTTCAGGATATTTTTGAATTGCTCAATTTCAGCCTGCTGGCCTTTCACTATATTTTGCGCCATGGTTTTTATTTCCGCATTGGATCCTTTTGATATTTCCATTTGCGCCATATTAACCGCTCCCTGGTGATGTGCCATCATCATATTGGCGAAATCATGATCAAAATCACCGCTCATCTTCATGTCCTTCATCATGTTGTTCATGCCATTCATTGAAGTCATCATGCCTGTATCCATACGGTTATTCATATTTTGCATTCCGGCGTTATTCATGCTATCCATATGCATACCGGACGAATCCTTCATATCGTGGGTAGTGGTGGTACCGTCATTACATCCTGCAAAAAAGTACATAGCTGTCGCCAGTATAAATACCAGCTTGATTTTGTTGTTCATGATTTTTGTTTTTTTTGATTAATTGAATTGGTTTATTGTAATAGGGGCCAGTCAGTTTGCCAACCTTTCCCGCCATTTCTTTACATTTCGCTGCAGGCCGCCGCACAAGCCCGGCATGCCGAAGCACACTGTTTACAATGTTCATGATGATGCGCATGTTTTTCGCATTCTTCCGCACAGGCGTTACATACTTCTATACATTCCTTCATCAGATGCTTACCGTGTTCCGAACCCCTGGCAAGCAGTGAAGCTGTCAGTGTACAAATTGCAGCGCAGTCAATATCCAGTTTGATACATTGGGTGAGCATTTTTACATTTTCTTCATCTAAACAGGCAGTAGCGCAATGGTTACATTCTGCAATGCATTTATTTAATGCATCAATTACGATTTGATTTTTTTCGTGACCCATGATTTTTAAATTTAAACGTTATGTGGATTATTTGTTTACTCAAATTTTATGAACTCCTTTTTAGCATACTTGCATTGATAGCTACAATTACTGTGCTCAAAGTCATTAATGCAGCACCTGCGGCAGGGCTTGCTAGAATACCCTGTTTATACAAAAACCCCGCTGCTAATGGCTGTGCCACTACAATATAACCTGTTGCCCATATTAAATTTTGTATCATCTTTCCATAAGTAGCTTTACCAAATAAAATCAGGTTCACCACATCTTTTGGATTGCTGTTTACCAAAACTATGCCTGCTGTTTCCGCCGCAATAT
>JANOTW010001022.1:0-1906 GCA_031416575.1 Ferruginibacter sp. | reverse complement strand
AATGAATTATTTTATACCTGGTTGATATGATTAACCCCGTGTAATCCTTTGCCAAATAAATTGAAGTGGAATAAATTCAACGGAAGGGAAGAAATTTTAAAAAAGCATTCCAAAGCCCGGTGCAATAAAATTACTGCATGGGCGGGTGATGAAACCCATTACAAAAAATAATAACTGCAGTTCTTCAGGTTTGATAATTATTACAGTTTTATTAGCAGCCGGTAAAAGCTGCCATTTGCACTAAAGTACAAGAGTGATTATTTTTTCTTTTTCCCGAAAAGAAAAAATAACAAAATCATATTTGCCACTGAAGCCAAATCAGGGTTCAAATGTTCGGCCAAAAAAAATAAAAACCCTACACCTGATTATAAAAAAATTTGATGGGTCATCCGGCATCCGGCATTTTTAATTTTTAATTTTATCATACACTAACCGTTTTAATATTCGTTCCCGCTGGTTTTGTTTCACGGTAAAAAACTTTAAAGATCAATCGCAAATTCTGATCGTAAGTAAAGTAATTATACAACCAGTTAGTGAAAACAAAGAATCGGTTCTTCACACCAAGTATCAGCATCAAATGCAGGCCCATCCAGATCATCCAGGCCAAAAAACCGCCGAAATGCAACTTGGGTTTTGGCATATCCACCACTGCCAGGTTACGCCCCACCGTAGCCATACTACCGCTATCCTTATATACAAATTCCTGGAGCTTGCCATTGCCGCTTTTCATTTCTACCTGGCGCAGGTTATTGGTAAGCATATCGGCCTGTTGCATGGCAACCGGCGCTACCTGCGGGTGTCCGTTGGGCCAGGCGGGTTCTTCCATATAAGCCACGTCGCCAATTGCATAAATATTTGTAAATCCATTTACCAGGCAATGCCTGTTTACCTTTATCCGGTTGCCACGGGCAATCAGCTCTTTATTGATTCCATTGGGCACATTTCCTTTAATCCCCGCCGCCCAAATCACCAGGGAAGTATTGATAGTATCGCCATTTTGCAGCATCGCTTTTTGTCCGTCAAAATCTTTCAATATAGTATTTGTCAATACGGTTACCCCTAATTTATTCAAATAACGCATGGATTCCGCACTCGACTTTTCACTCATATTGGCAAGGGTTTTATCGGTTCCCTCCAGCAAATATATTTTCATCTTGTTGAAATCCAGTTCAGGATAATCTTTGGGCAACTGGTAGCGTTTCATATCCGCAATGGCCCCACTCAGCTCTACTCCTGTGGGGCCACCACCTACCACTACGATGGTCATCAGCCTTAGCAAATCCACTTCGTTTTTCGCATTCAACGCATCTTCGAAATTTTGTATTAACCGGTGGCGCAACTGCACCGCCTCTACCGTACTTTTCATCGGGAAGGCGTGATCAATCAGGTTTTGGTTACCGAAGAAATTAGTATCAGCGCCGGTAGCAATTAACAGTATGTCATAATCAAATTCGCCAATATCGGTTACCACTATATTTTTATCTGAAATTATTTGCCGCACTTCCGCCATCCTGAAACGGATGTTTTTACTTTTTTGAAAAACCTTGCGCAGTGGAAAAGAAATATTGCTGGCATCCAGGCCGGCCGTAGCTACCTGGTAAAACAATGGTTGAAACTGGTGATAGTTGAACCTGTCTAACAATGTAATTTCAAAACCAGTCTTGTTGCTGAGTTTGCGGGCCAGCCTTAAACCTCCAAAGCCCCCGCCAATAATAAGTAATTTCATCTGATTTAATTTGAGGGCACAAAGATACACCGCTAAATCCCCGCCAACCAGTAGGGACTTTGGGGGCTCTGATAATTCGAAATGCATATTTTTTTTGTTGTCCGGGCAGAAGTATTTCATGGCAACATCGTTGCATCGCCCTCTTGTACTTAATACCAATGGGCAACTTTAATTGCGTTA
>JANOTW010001021.1:0-16454 GCA_031416575.1 Ferruginibacter sp. | reverse complement strand
ATAGGCTCCATCCTGACCTGTTATACCTATAATTATAGCATGGGAGTTATTGTCAGGTAATGGGTCATGCCTGCATTCACAACCTTCATTTAATGGGCAAGATGCAGGAAACTCAGCTATATCAAATCTTAAAGGGTCTTCAACTAAATTGAAAGGTGTTGTTAAGCTTGCTATATTCACAGATAAGCCATTATCCTTATCTCTTGAAGATGGTTTAAAAGCTGCACTTGAAGGGACTCTTAATCCATTTATTTCCTTCCAATAATTTGGATTATTCTTGGGAATTCTTCGATAAAAATCATCATCAAATGTAATATTGTATTCAGGCATATTGGGCTTCTTCCAAAAGTGTTGAGAGTTCTGATAATTCAAAAAGATTCCACTTAACTTTAATGTTGCTATCATCATCAAAAAGTAAATATCCCGATTCACCATTGTAATTAATTTCTAATTCTGCGCACAAATTTTCTCCGTCAAATTCAAATTGAATCCCTCCGTCTCTCATTGGAAATACACTTACATTGAAGGTATTTGAAAGCAAACCTTTACTGTACAAATGATTCAATGTTTCAATAGCTTTAATAATTGCATCATTAGAAATAGAACCAGCATTGTATGAATCCCAATTGGTTTGTAATTTTGCAAACCCATTAATTGTGTCTTCCAATTGTAAATATTTTATTCCTTGAAGAGTTAAATGTTTTGGACTGTGCCGGTGGATAATATTTTGTGAATGTTCACGCTCTAATACTTCATTAGCCGCGAAAAAAGTTTCAACAAGTTGATTATTTATTGGCCGAAACTTCTGAGAGATTGTTTGTTGATTCATCTAAGTCTTTATTTAATGGTGTAAATTGATAATTGCTCAGTTTTAAAATTATTATAATAGCTAATATTGGGTACTCTAAACCGTATTCAATGTTGTCCATTAAGCCATGGGCTACTTTATTTCTTAAATTGTAGCCAGCCTTTTCTGTCATAATAAATTTGATAAAAAAGTGATCATCCTTAGGGATTTTGCCTTTTAAGTCATTAAGAAGGACATCCAGAGTTTTTTCCAAAATTACATCTGGCTGATTTGCTTTTTCCTTAGAAGTAAATATGCCGATTTTAATACAAATTTCCCTTAAAAAGTATTCGACTTTCAATATTAAACTATCAGTCGCACTTACAAAATTGGGGTAGTAAGCAGCATCATTTTTCCATTTTTGAAGTTCCTGAAAAAAAGAGTTTATACCTGATTCCAAAAGGCTTAAATAGCTGAAATTGATTTCCCTGCCATTAGTTCGTCTTCTTGCACTATCTCCAATCCAGCTTTGGCCTAATAAACTGATAATTCCTTTTGCTGAAATCTTGTCAGCCCTAAATGCTTCAATAAAATAATAGGTAATAGTTTGCATGGCAATTTGCAAATGAAACTCGTAGGTATCAAGCAATGAGTATCTTTTTCTATCTTCATCGGTTATATAATGATTTACTGTGTTCCCAAACTTGTCTTTAATTTTAATGTCATGTGGTATTGTATTCAGAAACGATGGCTCGTTGTTTGATTCTTCACTCCATTTTTCTATTTGATCAATTGGGACTATCATTGGAGTTGAAAGCAAAGTTTTTATAATTTCCTCTTCGCTCTTCTCCCTTACTTCTTTCCTAACTAATTCATTAATACGATGAATTTCATTTTGGGGTAGTTGAGTACTTATCTCTTCCGGTTGAAATTCTGCTCTCAACTGCTGATATTGCTTTTGTAACCGTCCTAAATTTCTTTCGTCTTTAAGGCTTTTGTAAATTGACATAGCCTTTTCAACAAATGATAATGAGGCCAAGTCTTTATTGGTTTTGCTTTCTGCTAAAAGACTTTCGTATTGCACCGCTTTAAAGTAAAGCCAATCTTTCACATCAGCACCTAATTTCCTAGACAGCCCCATTGAAATATCAGCCACATGAATTGCTCCCCACACATAAGTATTCGAAAGAAATTTTGCGGCTTCCCAATTTTTATCGATGAATTTATCTAAGGGAACAGTTTGTTTGAAATCTTTAAAATACTGCACTGCAAAATTTGTAAAGTCAATAATTGTTCGCTGGGATAAATGATTAGAAACATTCCAACCTTGATGAACCTCAAAAGTAAGAGTAATTAACTCTTTAAATATGAGGTCTACGTCCGAAATTTCTTTTCTCTTGTTTGCAATATGCAAAGCATTCGATAAAAGATTGCCTGCATAAATTATGTAGTCTCCCTTTTCTTCCAACTTTGCCTTTTCGATATATGACTTTAGCAACGTAAGGAGTGCTTTAAGCAAGGCTATAACAAAATCATTCTCTTGTTTATGTTTTGAATAAAATAAAACCAAACCGTATTCCGTTTTTGCATAATTGTTTTGACAAGTGTTAAACCGGCTATTTAAATAATTAAAATCTTCATTCTTAAATTGTGTAATGTCTGGCCACTCAAATGGAACTTCACTTCCATCTTCCATTTTATGGGTTCCTTTTAAACGAAATGAAAGCCCTTTTTCAGGTGTTTTGCTAAAATGAAATACCTGTCTGTCAATTTCTGCAAGGTGTTGTAAATTTAATTCCCCCTCTGCAAATAGAATTTCATTTACTTTTTGTAGAGCTAAGTTGATGTCTCTCTCTTGTTTAACGTCCCACCCGCTTTGATCTAAGTCAATATAAAATTGCTCTAAAGTATTCATTTTTCCTTTCAATATTTTAAGTCAACTAAGATACAAAATTTCAAGGAGTTTACGTTTTGGGTACATGTGAACGTATGTTGTAAGTTCAACTTTCCCGCTGTATCAGATACTCCGCAAGTTCCACCAGCGGTTTTTTCCGTACTGAAAGAACCGCAGTATCTTCCAAATGCTGCAAAGCGGTTTGCAAATATTTTTCTTTTAGCTGCTGCGCCCATTCATCTACTTTGCACTCTTTAAAAATCGCCAATACCTTATTTACTTTATCAACTTTATTTACAACTGAACCACTCATCAGTACCTCCAGTTCTTTTTGCTGAATATCCGAAGCAACTTCCATTGCATGTATCATCAAAAATGTTTTCTTATTGGCAATGATATCCCCACCCACCAGTTTGCCAAATTTTCCGGGGTCGCCAAAAGCATCAAGGTAATCATCCTGCACCTGGAAGGCGATGCCCAGGTTTTTTCCGAACTCGTATAAATGTTGTTGATTACCTTGCCCGGTTCCACCTAAAATTGCGCCCAGTTGCAAACTTGCCGCTAACAACACTGAGGTTTTTAACGTAATCATGTTTACATATTCATCTAAGCTTACAATTGTTCTTTTTTCAAAGTCCATATCTAATTGCTGCCCTTCGCAAACAGCTTTTGCCGTTTCATTAAAGCCGTGAATGATCCTTTGTAAATAATCCCGTTTTATTTTATTGAGGTATTCGTAAGATTGCACCAGCATTACATCTCCTGCAAGCAAGGCGGTTGATTCGCCGTACTTGGTATGCACGGTTTCCTCGCCCCGCCGCAGCGGGGCTTTATCCATAATGTCATCGTGTATCAAACTGAAATTATGAAACAGTTCAATGGCAGTGGCTACTTCATAAGCGTCCGCATTAATTTCACCAAACAATTCATTGCCCATCAAAACACAAACCGGCCTGATACGTTTACCGCCTAATTGTAAAATGTATTGCGCAGGATCGTATAACGATGCAGTATGTGTGGGGAAATGCCTGGTATTAAATTTTTCTTCAAATATTGAGGACAGTTCTGTAAAAGAGTGCATGGGTTAAACTGCTATATTGCAAAATCGCTGAGCCTGTTTGTAAGCTCAGCGACCTGCGTTGAATAATTATTTTTTCTTTTTAGCAGCCACTTTCGCTTTTGCTATGTTCAAGGTGGGTTTGCCTTCATCCTGTACCCAATGATAATCCAGTTGGCGTTTTGCTAAATTAGCGGCTACCACTTTTATCTTTACCGCATCACCCATCCTGAATTTTTTTCCGGTACGCATGCCAACCAATGCATAATCCGCATCATCTAATTTGAATTCATCAAACTCACTCAGGTCCCTTACCGTTACCATGCCTTCACATTTATGTAAAACGGTTTCCACAAAAAATCCGAAACCGGCCACACCGCTGATGATACCGTCAAATTCTTCGCCGAGGTAATCCTGCATAAACTCAACCTGTTTGTATTTGTTACCCGCCCTTTCCGCCTCCATGGCCTTACGTTCCCTGTCGCTGCAATGCTTGCATTTCTCTTCCATCTTTTGATCTATCTTCAATTCTTTATCCAGGCATTCCTGCAATATCCGGTGTACCATTACATCCGGGTAGCGGCGTATGGGTGAAGTAAAATGACAATAATGTTCAAATCCCAAACCATAGTGGCCAATATTTTTTGATGTATAAACCGCCTTCGCCATGGTGCGGATCCCCAATTGCTCCAGCACATGCTGCTCAGGTTTGCCGTTCACCTCTTTCAATAAATTATTAAAGGATTTGGCAACGGCTGCTTCATCATGAATGTCGAATGTATAACCGAATTTTTTAGCGAATGCGGCAAATGGTTTTAGTTTTTCATCATCCGGAGTATCGTGTATCCGGTATGGAAAAGGAACCGGCTCTTTATTGATCTTTATCCTGGAAACATACTCGGCAATGGTTCTGTTGGCAAGCAACATAAACTCTTCCACCAACTTATGTGCATCCTTGTTTTCCTTTATAACAATACCAATTGGCTTACCTTTTTCATCCAGCGTAAACCGTACCTCCTGCGAAGAAAAATTGATGGCCCCATTATCGAACCGTTCTTTTCTGAAATGCTTCGCCAAACCGTTCAATAATATAATGGCTTTATGATGCAGGCCGTCTTTGCTTTCGATGATTTGCTGTACATCTTCGTAGGTAAACCGGTGATTGCTATGAATGATCGTTCTGCCGATCCACTTATGTTTTATTTCCCCCCGGTTGGTGATTTGAAAAATAGCGGAGAAAGTATATTTATCTTCATTGGGCCTTAGCGAGCAAAGTTCATTGCTGATCTTTTCAGGCAGCATCGGGTTTACCCTATCAGGTAAATACACGCTGGTGGCCCTTTCATAAGCCGATTTGTCTAAAATGCTATCCGGTTTTACAAAATGGCTTACATCTGCTATATGCACCCCTATCTCATAATTACCATTGTCTAAATTCCTGATTGAAATAGCATCGTCAAAATCTTTCGCATCCACAGGGTCAATCGTAAACGTTAGAATATCCCTGCAGTCCTTTCTCTTTTTCAGCTCTTCCCGTGTAATCGTTTCTGATAGTTTCATCGCCTCATCCATCACAGCTTTGTCAAATGCCAGGGGAAACCCTGCTTCAATCAGTATCTCTTTCA
Source organism: Ferruginibacter sp. (assembly GCA_031416575.1). Classification (GTDB taxonomy): domain Bacteria; phylum Bacteroidota; class Bacteroidia; order Chitinophagales; family Chitinophagaceae; genus Ferruginibacter. Next base: position 11,091 of record JANOTW010001021.1, on the reverse strand, counting down.
TGGCCGCATCATTCACGTCTTCGGCCTTTAATATACTCACTACTTCACCCTCAGGTTTTTTGTCTGTTTTATTCCATTTTACCAGGCGGGCAACCACCCTGTCGCCATTAACAGCGCCATTCAATTTTTCAACAGGGATATAAAAATCAGGAATTGGTTTATCCGTAGCTGCAACAAAAAATGCTGTATTTTTATTGACTTGCATATTACCGATAAAGGTAGTTCTCAGGCGTTCCGCCACATCCGTTACCCTGCCTTCGGTGCGCCTGCCCCTGCCACTGTCTTTGTTGATCTGCACCCTCACCGTATCGCCATGAAAGGCATGGTTAAAATCGTTGGGCCTTACCACAATATCCTGCTCCATCCCTTCTACAATTACATAACCCATACCGCTCCGCGAAATATCCAATCTACCTTTTACGGTAAGTGTTTGTGATGACTTTTTTACATGTTCTTTTCTGTCTTTACTCATAATTATTTTTATTCATTTTTTCAAGATACCGGATTGGTTTTTAGGAGTATCTTCCTAAAGGGAATTTACCGATTACTATACCTACACCAGGATTTTTCAATATTCAATATTGCCATCTTCCTGTTATTGCATGTAACATTACTACTCGATTTCTGCACCATGGGTTATCCATTGAAGCTTTCACCGGCATTAATATTATTTAGCTTTTTTGGAAGGCATACCCTTTTAATAAAGTATGAACTGTCAATGAATGCCATACCAGAACGGCCTGAGCAATAGTAACGCTATCTCCGGTGCAATGTACCAACTTATTGCTACATTCGATAAAAACCACGCTATTGCAAACACCCACAAATTCTCCACAAAGGATAATAACCAAAACGATTTGGGTACTCTCGCTGGTAAGTCTTTTTACCGATACGGCCAGTGAAATGCTCTACCCGGTGATGCCGGTTTTTTTAAAGCACATTGGTTTTTCTGTTTTATTCATAGGCATATTAGAAGGTGTGGCAGAGGCGGTAGCAGGCCTTAGCAAAAGTTATTTTGGTAAATGGAGCGATAAAAGCGGAAAGCGTTTACCCTTCGTACAGTTTGGCTATGCCCTTAGCGCCATCAGCAAACCAATGATGGCTGTTTTTATTTTCCCGGCCTGGATATTCCTTTCCCGTACCATTGACAGGATTGGCAAGGGCATACGCACAGGTGCAAGGGATGCGATGTTAAGTGATGAATCTACCGCAGAAACAAAAGGCAGGGTTTTTGGTTTTCACCGGAGCATGGATACACTGGGTGCGGTAATTGGCCCCTGCATCGCCCTGCTATACTTATACTTTAATCCGTACGATTACACCACCCTTTTTTTAATCGCGTTTATTCCGGGGTTATTGGCGGTGGTATCCACCTTTCTCATCAAAGAAAAAAAGAGGCGGGAAATAATCAATAACGGCCTGCCAACAGCGCAAAGTGAAATCAATCTTTCAAAGCGAACATTGAACCCGCTGGCCACCATCGCGGCATATTGGAAAACAAGCCCTGCCGCTTATAAAAAATTAGTGATTGGTCTTTTGGCATTCGCTTTAGTCAACAGCTCCGATATTTTTTTATTATTAAAAATGAAGGAAAGCGGGCTAAATGACACAGCGGTAATTGGCGTATATATTTTTTATAACCTGATATACGCCCTGGTAGCTTATCCAATTGGCATTACTGCTGATAAAATTGGTTTAAAAAGAATATTGTTATTTGGGCTAATCCTTTTTGCGGTTGTTTATACAGGTTTTGCATTCAACCATGGCTTCTTTATTTATATTTTGTTATTTGCTTTGTACGCCATTTATGCGGCTGCCACCGAAAGTATTTCAAAGGCCTGGATCAGCAACCTGGTTGATAAAAGGGAGACAGCTACAGCCATCGGCACCTACTCAGGTTTGCAAAGTATAGCTGCATTAACAGCCAGCAGTTTAGCCGGATTGCTATGGTATAATTTTGGGGCCACCGTTACTTTTTTAATTACTGCAGGGGTTACGGTGGGGGTAATATTTTATTTATCAGGTTTACCCCCGGCTCCTTCCCGAAATAATCGGGGTGTTCCGGAAGAGGAGTTATTCGAAGACCCTGATTTCGCCCCCGGCCCATAAAGTGGAAGCCTTCGAACAGTATAAATTTTTTTCCCTCGCTACCGGGGCAGGGAGTTGCCACTTAGCTTAATTAATCAGAATTCCATTGAAGTAGTTGTTGTAGTATTATTTATGCAATTAGTAAAATAACCCTTTGTTTTTTTATGTACCAAACTTTTGAATTTCAATTAAGCATCGTTGTGTCACTCACTTCTATGATGAGAATTCGCTGCATGAGCTGTCGCTGCTGCCTATTTTTTTTTCTCTCCTGATAATATGGTTTGTCTCTTTACGTCATTGAAGTATGGTTTTTAATCAGACAACACTAAGCCAAGTACACTTCTATCAACAGTCTTCCGATCAGGTTGTTAAGACCTGAGGCGCTGCAAGGTCTTTATTAACTTATTAAATTAAGGTGCCTGTAACCTTGTAAGTAACAGTCTTCCATTGATGTGATCTCCGGCGCTGCATGAGTGACTCAACGGTGGGCACCTTACAAGAACTTTGAAATAGTGTATGAACTGATTGTTATAATTATTTATTTTTATACTGTCATCTTAAACGGAGCCAGGCTCTGCCGACGGGCAACCAGGCAAGGGATAAAGGTGATGCCGACGGAGTAAAAAACTTCGATTTTGCAACTGCCGCAATCATTGTTTTGTAGCAGTTGCTTTTTTTTACTCCGGAGGCTGCTATGCCTCAAAAAACGCTTATCAACTTTCTATACCACGCCTGTTACATATTCTTTTTGTTGCAGCCACACATACCTTATCCGGGATAAAAGATGTTTAGCTATTTTAATAATCGCTTTATTCTCGTGCATCCGCTGACAATACTGGTTAAACTTCATCTTCATTGCCGGGTCTTTTCTAATAATTGTCCAACTGCTTTCTACAATTGCAGGCCGCAAATAATGATTGCAACGATGAGTAATTCCCTTTGTTTTTTTGGTATCACCACTATCTTCCGTATCCGGCACAATGCCTACTTCGTTACAAAGCGCATCCAAGGTTCGAAACCGTTTCATTTCCATTATTTCAGTATGTACAATCATGGCATTTATAAGCCCAATGCCGGGAATACTTTGTACGCTTGTTTGAACGGGCATAAACAAGCTTTGACACGATAATTGCCGCATATAATCAATCGCTTTTTTCAGCAATACCCGTACCGCCAAATATTCATCTATTGCAATTTCCAAAGCTTGTTTTAGCCCATCATTTGTTACAGGCAAAGTGCGCAGGTTTTCAATAAATCTTCTGCTCCAGTACCGCTTGGGCCTGTCAGCATCTAACTTTATACCGCTGAACATCAGTAAATGCCATATCCTGTTCTTGCACCGGGTTTGATCCTGTACCAGCCGGGTTCGTTGCCGCACCAAACTTCTGGCGTGTTCCATTACCGGATCAGGTATGTATATCCCTTTCAACTCATTTTTGGAAAGCTCCCTGCTAATCTTGCGGGCATCTATCTTATCGGTCTTACGTTTCTTTTCTTTATCACTTGTTGGCACATCGGCAGCATTTACTATAATACAATCCACATCCTCATATTTGCTTAAAGAACGCTGAAATTCAAATCCACAAAAACCCGCTTCATAAGCAATCTTATAATTCGCCCCGGGGTAACGGCTATTCAAGTGCTTATGCAAACTTTCGGGACAAGGATCCTGGCTATAATCTTCCAACTCAAAATCTTTATCCCGGATATTGACCCGCCAGTTTTTTTTATGGACATCCAGCGCACAATAAATAGTATGTCCATTAAAATCTAATGTTTTAGCTTTGTTCATGGTTCCTGATTTTTAGTGTGAGTGGATTTTTTGTCACTTTAATTTACACTTTTTATCAGGAACTTTGTTAATTAATAATAGTCATTCTCATACATGAGACCTTGTACCGCATACCATTGGGGATCTTTTCCCACGTTGTTTTTAGCGGCAAGCCTGAAGGTTTGTTTCATCAGGCCGGTTACAAAAAAAAATTGACAATGAACATATTCATCAAAGAAGTTGAAATCCAAGGATCAGCCCTGAAAGGGCATAATATAATAGCGATGGGCATAGCCCATCGAATAAATTATTAAAACATATAAAAGCCCTGTAAGGGTGTAATATAATAGCATATGGCATCGCCATATGTTATAGAAGGCGGTATCTGCAAAGGAAAGGGCGTAATAATAAAATAAACAAATATCCTCATTTTAAGAAAGGCAACCATTGAAAAATGAACCATACAACCATAATCCTTAACTTTATTAAAACTTTTTTTAAATGGAAAATTACGACACCGTTGTAGCTGCCTTAACTGGCTTAAAAGCCAAAGGATATAAACTCGACTTTAATATCGCCTTTGATAAAATTATCTGCCAGGAGAATGGGGTTTGCCTAAACCCGCATGAATTTGAAATCACGGAAGTTTATCGTTTTGAAGGAGATACCAATCCTGATGATGAGGATATCGTGTATGCCATTCAATCAAAAGATGGTTCCATAAAAGGCAGTATGACGAGTGCCTATGGAGTTTACGCGGATACTATCAGCAATGAAATGATACAGAAATTAGCGATGCATTAATAAATAAAAACAAGTTTCAAATCAATCAATCATGGCTGGTAAAATTGACAGAAGAAAATTTTTACAATTCTCCGCACTTTCCGCACCCTTATTTGTAGCAGAAAGTATTTTAGCGAATGATTTTAATTCGCCTCCGGCGCCCATTGTAATTTCTACCTGGGATGCTGGCATGGAAGTAAATGCCGTAGCATGGAAAATATTATCCGCCAACGGTAAAGCCATAGATGCGATAGAAGCAGGCGCCAGGCAAATTGAAGATACGCTCAACTGTTGCGTGGGATTAGGCGGTAACCCCGACAGGGATGGTATAGTTACCCTTGATGCCTGCATTATGGACGAGCATTCCAATTGTGGCGCTGTAGCGGGTTTGGAACAGATCAAACATCCGATTTCGGTAGCCAGGAAAGTAATGGAAACCACCCCGCATGTTTTATTGGTGGGTAACGGCGCTCAGCAGTTCGCTTTGGAAAATGGATTTGCAAAAGAACCCGCCCAGCTTTCTGACAGCGCAGAAAAAGCCTACAAAGATTGGTTAAAAACTACCGAATACAAACCGCTCATTAATATAGAGAATAAAAGAGGAGGCGGCCCCTTCGCCCCCAATTTTTTCCCGGACGGCACACCCAATCATGACACCATGGGATTATTGGCGATGGATACAAAGGGAAATTTATCCGGAGGAGTTACTACCAGTGGAATGGCATTTAAGCTACATGGCCGTGTGGGCGATTCCGCCGTAATAGGAGCAGGTTTATTTGTGGATAATGAAGTAGGCGCTGCTACCAGCAGTGGTGTGGGTGAAGAAGTAATCCGTATTTGTGGTACCCACCTTGTAGTGGAATTTATGCGGCAGGGCAACACCCCGGAAATGGCCTGTAAAAAAGCGGTGCAACGTATTATAAAACGCGACAGGGAAAAAGCAAAAACGCTACAAGTAGGTTTTTTAGCCATCAATAAAAAAGGGGAATACGGCGCATACGCTATCCAGAAAGGTTTTGTGTTTTCGGTAAAGAGCGGCAGGGAGAATAAAATCCATGATTCGAAGTATTTTTTTGGTTGATCGTTGTTGGTTGATGGTTGGTCGTTGTTGGTTGATCGTTGATGGTTGATGGTTGATGGTTGATCGTTGATCGTTGATCGTTTGAAGGTCAATCTTGCGAAACAGTGTTCTAAATTGCCCCTTGCCCCTTGCCCATTGCCCATTGCCCTGTCCAAAAAACTTCCACTATTTTTTCCAGGTTTTTTTGATTACAGTATAGCTCCTGAAGTACATGCTGGCGCTGATCGTTTTCTTCTGCGGTAAACGGCATTTTGTACAGGTAACTGATAGCTGTTTTAAAATCATCCGCATCTTCCGCAATCTGGCAAATACTATCTAATCCCGAACCGTGTACACCAGCTTTATTGACAAGGCAATGACGCCCGTTGAATAAGGCGTTCAGCAGTTTTAGTTTTACCCCGGTATTGTTGAGGGAGGGTAAAATATTTATTTGCGCCTTCGCAATCATATCCTGTAATTCTTTATCACCGGGGTTGGCCACCAGGCAGGTATGGGGATGTTCATGCGCCAAAAAAGAAAGTTTTTGAGAAGGATCCTTTCCTGCGATTACAAAAGGAATTTCAAGTTGCCTGAATACGTTTTGTAAAAGCCAGATGGCTGCTTCTTCATTTTCATTAATTGATAAGTTGCCATGGTACAGGCAAAAGCAGCCTTTGCCGGTTTTACAAGCTGCCATAGTGTAAGGTAAAAAAACAGGTAAATGCGTAATGTCAGTAGCATTAAAAACCTGCCTGTACAATTGTACGTCCTGCTCACTGACCGCAGCGATCTTTACTTTTCCCGCCAGATGTTGTTCGTATTTTTTCAGCAGCCTGCTTTCATGGCGGTAGTACAGTTTCTTTAAGGGGTTTTTTTCATGCAGCGCCAGGTGATGATAATATTCAAACTCCGCATTGTGCAGGCGGAGCAGAACAATCCTGTTGGTGAGTTTCCCCGCATACAGGTAATAACTGCAATGAATAGCTTCTATTAGGACAGGATAATTGTCTTTATTCAAATTCCGGATCAGTTCAACACTTTTTCTTGAGTTAACTATAAAGGGTAAACGAAAAGAAAAATGGCTGATATTATTTTGTCTTTTATAATAATGAATTGTTTCACAATATTTATTCAGGGCCTCCTGTGGCTTGCGGTTATACACAAAACAGTGAAGATGGATTTTTACGCCAGCCTGGTGCAATGTTTTTATTTTATAATACTGGTCTATCACCCCGCCATAGTCTGCCGGCCAGGGTACATCATGTGTTATGATATGTAAGTGCCTTTCTTCCATTATTTATTTCAAAAACAGGTTGCTATAAAAAACCAATAGTTTTTTTTCCTCCTGCTGCCAGTTTAATTGGTCCCTGGCCAGTAAGCAATTTCGACGAAGCCTTTCATACAATACATCATCATTCAGCAATTGGTTGAGGCTTTTGGCAATAGTGCCCGGTTCTAAATTTTGTAACAGCAGGGCTACTTCAAATTGCTCATTGATAGTTTTGTATTCAGGAAAGCTCATCGTTACCTGGGGCACGAGATGATGTATGTAATCGAAAAATTTATTGGCAAGTGAATAGTACTGGTTTAATCCAATATTTTCTACCAGGTTTACGCCAATATAGGCTTGTGGTGTAATGATTTCCAATGCTTCAGGCAACAGTTTCCCTTTCAAAAACACTTTGTTGGTTAAATTGTTGCTTTTAATAATGTTTTTTGTTTGATCCATAAAATTACCATCTCCATATATTAACAGGATAGCATCCACCTGGTTCATTGCGGGAATTAAATATTCTAATCCACGGGCTTCATTTACCGCACCCTGGTAAAGGACGTATTTATTGGGTTTGCCGGTAAACTTTTTTGCAGGTTTTAGCAAGGGCACATTCCTGATAATCTCATATTCTACCTTATAAATTTGCCAGAATTCGGCTGCTATTTTATGGCCAACCGTATATCCATTTGGAAAAAGAGGCACAAATTTTCTTTCAATCCAATGCCAGATCTTATAAATGCGGGGCCTCGTTACAATTTCTTTTTGCTGAGAAAAATATTCATGGGCGTCATATACCCTTTTTTTATTTTTTAATACACTTGCCAGCCATACGGGGATGATAGTATCTAAATCAATGCAGCACAAAAGGTCGGACTTTGCAAACAACAGGAAGAAAAAAAGCCTGCAATTGTATTCAGCATAAAAACCAGGCCCTTTTTTAAACCAGGTGGCCAGCCTGGTTTGTTGATAGGTTTTTGGTATTAATGGGGGAGAAGAACTGTTTTTTGTTCCTACTAATGTAACCTCATATCCGGCCAATGCCAGGGATGTACAAATACGGATCATTCTTTGATCATAAGCAAGATTGTTGGTAACTGTAAAGATTAATTTCTTCAAAGAAATGGTATTACAGGTGAATTTGTTGGTATATTTTTTCAATAAAGGTTACTGTTTTCAGTGCATCCGGGCCATCCGTTACTGAACTTTTTTCGCCTGAGAGCGCCAGCATTACATTTTTGTAAACCATATCATGATTACTCATTGAACCTTTATAAAAACCATAATCATTTGCCGGGTTATTGGTTTTTATTTGTTGGATATCAATAAAGGCGGGCTGCTGATAAACAATTTCATTCATAAATTCCCCCCCTAATTTTATTGTTCCCTTTGCTGCTACTAATGTAAGCGATACCTCCTGGTTTTTGTCAATGGCATTTACAGAGTAATGAATGGATCCAATTGCTCCTGAAAGCATTTCCACCGCCAGTACCCCGGTGTCTTCAAATTCAATCAGTTGCTGGTGAGCTGCATTTCTCCTGAATCCTACGATTGACTTTTCTTCCCCTAAAAACCAAAGTAAAACATCAATATAATGACTAAACTGTGTGAATAATGTACCCCCGTCTAAGAGAAGGGTCCCTTTCCAGGAGTTGGCATAGTAAGTTGCCGGGCGGTTCCATACACAATTTAGTTGAAAGCTGTAAATTTTACCTAACCGGTTGTCGTCAAGTAATTTCTTTACCGCTTCAATTACAGGATTGTAGCGGGTTGATTTTACTACGAATAATTTTTTTGATGAGGCTGAAGCTGTTGTGATCATATTTATTCCATCCGCTGAATGAATACACAATGGCTTTTCACATATCACATGTAACCCGGCCTTTAAAGATTGGATGCTGTGTGCTGCATGTAGCCCGTTTGGCGTACATATACTTATAATATCAAGGCCTTTTTCGGCAATCAAAAGTTGCTCCAATGAATAATAAGGGGTTGCACCAAACTGATCCGCTAAAATATTTGCTCTTTCAGGGATAATATCGCACACGGCTTTTACGTTCCCTATCATGGAAATCTGTTTTGCATGGCGTTGGCTTATTCTTCCGCAACCGGCTATAGCGAAATTATTTTGCATTTTTATAAACGCAAATATGAATGATAAAAAAGGAAGATGAAAAAAAAATATCCAACAATTACCATAATCTCAAAAAAAAATCCTAACCTTAGGTAACCAACCTACTTATCATGCCAGAAGAAACCATCAATTTAACGGGTCAAAAGACCCTTCGGCCTTTATTTTTAACCATTTTATGTGTGATAACTTTTATTGGAAGTATTGCAGGTATAATCATCAATAGCAGGGGTTATATCAATGCAGATGCTGAAGTGGAAAGGATAACTTCCGGAAAGTCCAAAACACAGCTTAAAAATCTGTTTTCACCAGAAAGTAATGCAACTGACGAACTCGTAAGGATAGGCAATCTTAACGTGGAGAATTACAAGAAATTTTCTATTGGTTGTATTGCCTCCTACATACTCTGCCTGGTTGGTACCATACTAATGTATAAATTGAAGCGTACCGGATTTTATTCATTTACCTTGGGTACTTTCTTTAACCTCATTACTCACTTCCTTCTCTTTGGGGACAATTTTGGCGCAATGGGTATTTCCATTGTAGCCGCATTAGCAGGATTCGTATTCGTTATTTTATTCGGTATGAATCTGAAATACATGGAAGAATCCTAAGTTGTCTTTTTTATTTGTTTTAACCTGTTTTTTAAAAATCAATAAACCCAACTTACTATTATGACAGAAGTATTACAGGAATATGAACGTCCCGCATTGAGGCCAACTTTTATAACCGTATTGTGTATTCTTACTTTTATAGGAAGTGGATGGGGGCTTATTGGCGGCGCGATTCAATATTTTACTGCCGAAAAACAAGCGAAGCAGATGGGTATTACAAAGGTGAAAGCTTCCGCGGATATTCAAAAAAGTGGCAAAGAGGATGCCGGCACTAAAATGGCGGAGAAAATCGTAAATTCCATGACCAGTGCATTTACAACCGAAAATCTAAAAAAGGCCGGTTTGGCAGCTATGTTTGCCGCAGTATTGTGTTTGGCAGGCGCCTTGCTGATGTGGAAACTTAAAAAGACTGGCTATTATTTATACATAATTGGTACCCTTGTAGGTATTGTTAGTCCTTTTATAATTTATGGAAGCGATAATATTATGTCGATTTTGTCTTCGGTGATGGTTGGATTTATTGGAATCATCTTTGTGATTTTATATGGGGTAAACCTAAAATATATGAAGTGATAAATTCTTTTTTTATGCAAAAAGCCTCCATCCGGGGGCTTTTTAGATGAATATTTAACAGCGCCTTCAAACAATTGAATATTTTTTCCTACTTTTGCCAGCTAATAAAAAGATCAATTAACAAAGACGTTATTAAAAAAAAAGAAATGCCGTATTTAACAATCGAAAAAAAAGCGAAAATTTTTACAGACTTTGGTGGTAAAGCCTCCAACACAGGTTCAATCGAAGGTCAGGTTGCGTTATTAACTGAACGTATCAACCATATTTCTGATCACCTTAAAATCAACAAACATGATTTTTCATCTCAGAGAGGGTTGATGATGATGGTTGGGCAAAGAAAGCGCTTGCTGACCTACCTTAGCAAACATAATTTGACAGGTTACAGAGCTTTAATCGAAAAATTAGGTCTTCGCAAATAAGCTATTCCCCATGTTTAAATAATTTAATTCCCAACTATCTTTTTAGCAGTTGGGAATTCTTTTTTATTCAAACAAGTTCACATTGGGTGATTAAAACACCTCTTACAAAAATTTAAATAACAAATATGAGTTTTAATACTAAATCAGAAACCTTTGATATAGGTGGTGGCCGCATGGTTACCATTGAAACAGGGAAGATGGCCCGCCAGGCTGATGGAGCCGTAACAGTGCGCCAGGGTAATTGTATTTTACTGGCTACCGTTGTTGCCAATAAAGAACCAAGGGAAGGACAAAGTTTTTTTCCTTTATCAGTAGATTACCAGGAGAAATTTTCATCTGCAGGACGTGTGCCAGGTTCATTTTTTAAGCGGGAAGCACG
>JANOTW010001020.1:0-2779 GCA_031416575.1 Ferruginibacter sp. | reverse complement strand
TAAAAAGCGCCAAAAACCAGCAGGTTTGGGTAAGGGAAACTATAATCAAAAATAATCCGGCAATACAAAAAACACACCGCTCACTTACAAAATTTTCCTGCAAAGCAAAACTAAAACGCAGTAACGTCCTACAAATCCTCCTATAGCCCGGTGTCGCTGAACACCCCGAAATAATCGGGGCAAAAGCCCCGAAGCCTGATCTTCGGGGCTTTTGCTTTTTATCTTAAACCGTTTTATTTTGCTCGGGGCTTTCGGCTATACTGCTAAATGTTGCCTGCTGCCCTGTGTCAGAGTGGTCTAATTAATTCTCGTTTTGTAATTTTCAAGTTCTTCGGTTGAAAGCTCATCTGGTCTAACAAGTCGATAGTGCTTTTCAGAAGTAATGGCAAATCCTTCGTCAGTTAATTCAAATTCAAAAAGTGCAATTGCCCCGTTACTCATAAATTGAGCAGCGATGGGTTTACAAATAAGGGTCGGAAATTTTGAAGAACCAACTGCAAAGTCTTGCTCAATTTGTACAACGCCTAATTTATCTGTTCCACCTTTTGCTTGAACTGGCAAAATATAATGAACCCCTCTTTTGTCAAGCCCAATGTATATTTCATCAGTTTCAACTTGCCCCATTTCAGGAACAGTTGTGCGAAGATGATTTTGTAATGAATAACAGGTTAGCCCTGTGAAAATGTCAATCAGTCTATTATAGCGAACCTTTGCTAAAAGCCCTTGTTCGTCATTCATTGCATACTTGCTGATTATACCTGGAGTCGCATCAGGGATTTTAGTTTCTGCCAAATGTTCTGTTGGCTTAAAATATGTTTGCTTGGTCAAAACGATTTATATAAAGCCCTTCCAACTGGTCTAATAATCCATTCAAAACCTTCAGGAGCTTTCTTTATAATACTTGCAGGCAGTGCTGCTCTGTAACGAAATGAATAAAGAATATCTCCAAGATTTTTTGGTAGCTGAATTTTTAGCTTTGATGCAGTAGTTACAATCTCATCTCTTGTGAACGGAATTTCTGTAATACCTTTCTTGTATGATTTTAAGAAAATTGATTCAATAATTTGCGAATACCTATTTGCTTTTGCCATATTTTTTAAGTGTGATTATCCACGCCACCGCAATATAACTACTTCTTCATTTAAGTCGGTTTTTGTGGCAGTTGAAAATCTTGTTCTAAATAAATCAATCCTTACAAGTTCATACCCTAAAGTCTGTGCAATTTCTGCAATTAAATGTCCTGTACGAATCATTACTCTTAAATATGATGCTTGGTCTCCTACAACATAAGCCAAATAAGCATTTGGTTTTAAAACAGATTGTAATTCTATCAAGTGCTTAGCAATTCCGCCAAAATAGAGCTTTGTTACTTTATGATATAGTTTTTCAAAACCAGAAGTTTTACCGAGTTCAATTCGTCTCTTTTCAATTTCCTCAGCAATTCTTTGTATCTCAGGGAATGATTTTACATATTCATCATCTGTGTCACCTTTGTAGACACCTCGTGTATTAGAACGTAATAATGTTTTTTTAAATTTTTTCAGTTCGTCATTGCTGTTTATAAAGCCGAGTAATACAGATTCAAGTCGTGTTGTTCTTGTATAATCCTTTTCATTTGGATAAGGAGGAGAGGTTATTACAGCGGAAATTTTATATCCACTTAATAAATCTTTTAGATTTCTTGAATCACTAAGAATAACTTTTGCTGCTATGTCAGTGTCTAATGCTTTAGAATGTTCTATGTCTTTTACAATTTTTGAAATTTGCTTAAACCAAGGAGTTATTACCGGAGAATCTGGCTTTAACTTTCCTACTCCAACCTCTGGGCCAAATCTAAGATTGCTAAATTGAAATACCGCCGAATTGGCTAAAGCAAGAGTAAGATATTTGTAGTATGGAGTGTCTTTATGTTTATTAATATTATCAAGTAAGGTCAGGCATTTGTGTAATGGCAATGGACTTAATGAATCTTTTAGCATTAACTTTTCTTGTTCTGCTGTTAATTGCCGTAATGATTTTGCATTTATATTTTTTAAAGAAGGTATGTCTGTAATTCCTTTTTCTTCTATTTCTTGATTTGAAGCATCTTTGATTTCCCTTGCAATTCTTAGTAACTCTAAACTATCAACCTGCCAATCAATTTTTACTGAACTGGCAAAATGAGCAAATGGGTTTGCCTCAATACCGATTGAAGGGATATTTTGAAGTTTAGCTTCAACCAAGGTAGTCCCAGTTCCACAAAAAGGGTCAAGTACAATGTCGTTTTCGGTTAGTCCAAACTCTTTTATGTATTGTCTAACGAGGTGAGGGGGATATGATAACACAAACCTATACCAGTCGTGAAATTTTCTGTCCGAATGGTCAAGTTTATTTTTTTCTGAATTTTTGAGTTCGTACTCTGTGAATAGTGTCTGCAATATTGTAGTCTTTAATACAAATCTAACTTTTTTATCCGTCTTTTCGATTTTTAGGGTGTGTCCGATAGGGTTGCACACAACGATAGGGCTTGGCGTTGTTGGGGAATTTGAAAAACGTCCAGCCCGGAACCGCAACCGAATAGAATTACTAATGATGAAGATAACAACAAAAGCTCAATAGTAAAAGTCAAGCCCGGACTGCCGCTGATAGCGAACAAAAAGTTGAGAATATATTCGTCGCCCCGCCATATAGCCAAACCGCCTGACGTTTAATTTACTTAATGTCATTCTATTTAATTGATAATAATTTACCACCATATCCATTTTACTTTCCCTTTATCTTTTAGCAATGGGTAAGTTTG
>JANOTW010001019.1:0-6837 GCA_031416575.1 Ferruginibacter sp. | reverse complement strand
CTTACCGCATTGATCGTTTCAGTAAGTGTACCGATCTGGTTTACTTTTACCAATAAAGCATTAGCGATATTTTCATTAATACCTCTTTCCAGGCGGGTTACATTGGTAACAAAAAGATCATCACCTACCAACTGGCATTTGCTACCTACTGCTTCTGTCAGCATTTTCCAGCCCTTCCAGTCATCTTCGGCCATTCCATCTTCAATAGAGCAAATAGGATATTGCTTCACCCAACCGGCCCAATAATTTACCAGTTGCTCACTGGTCATCTTCTTGCCATCACTTTTATGAAAAATGTATTTTTTTTCTTTCGCATTCCACAATTCACTGTTGGCTGCATCCATGGCAATCATGATCTGGCTGCCGGTTTTATATCCTGCCGCCTGTATGGCCGTTAATACTGTTTCTATAGCTTCTTCATTACTTTGAATGTTTGGTGCAAAGCCCCCTTCATCACCTACATTGGTACTAAAGCCTTTTTTCTTTAATACTACTTTCAATGCATGAAAAATATCCACGCCCCATTGAAGCCCTTCACTGAAAGTGGAAGCCCCTACCGGCATTACCATAAATTCCTGGAAATCAATTTTATTATCCGCATGTGCGCCACCGTTCAAAATATTCATCATTGGTATCGGTAAGGTCTTTGCATTGGTACCACCTATGTAACGATATAGCGGAAGCTTAGCTTCCAGTGCGGCGGCTTTTGCTACAGCCAAACTAACAGCCAACATCGCATTAGCGCCTAATTTACTTTTGTTAGCAGTACCATCCAGCGAAATCATCATGGCATCAATTCCGGTTTGGTCCGCTACGTCCCAGCCCAACAGGTTTTCAGCCAAAATGGTGTTTACATTTTTTACTGCTTTTAATACACTCTTACCACCGAATAATTTTTTATTGTTGTCCCTTAACTCAACGGCTTCGTGAATGCCTGTGCTTGCACCGCTTGGTACAGCGGCACGGCCAAGATTTCCATTTTCGGTTAATACATCTGCTTCTACAGTCGGATTGCCCCGGCTATCTAAAATCTGACGGGCATAAATGCTTGCAATGTAACTCATGATTGTTTGTTTTATTGGTTAAATTATTTATTATTATTCAGGGCAAGGGATAAAAAGGCGACCCGTATTTTTGTTGTCCGGGCAGTGAACCAATGGGCATTCCCGAAAAATCGGGATTTCGCAATTCAGTTTTTGTCCAGGCTAATTACACAGCTCAACATCGTTGCATCGCCCTCTTGTACCACATACCTTTGGGCAACTTTAATTACGTTATAAATTAAACAATTGCCCTTTTTAATTTACCTGTTCAGCAAAATAAAATTCCAGCTCTATACCTTGCCCAATATTTCCGGCGCTGTAAGGTTTCTGAATATATCTTCCAGGCTATTGCTTTCACTTTGCAAAGAAACAATGTTCAGGTTGTTTTTCAAACTCAATTCCAATAACTGCTTTTTTACGCTATCAGGATCGGTAGTTTGTATTTTATAAGTCGCCCCGGCATTGGTTTTTGATAGCTCCAACGGTGCTTGCATTTGTTCTATATATGTAACGTTGCCGAGCGTTTTTAACAGTTCCGCATCCATACTTTCTTTAAAAGCTACCAGCACGACAGAAAAATTATTATTTCCTTTTTGTAAATTACCCAGGCTGTCATCGGCTACAATGTTTCCTTTATTAATGATGATTACCCGGTCGCAAATGGCTTGTACTTCCTGTAATATATGTGACGAGAATAAAACGGTTTTATTTCGCCCCAGGCTTTTTATTACTTCCCTGATCTCTACTATCTGATTGGGATCCAGCCCTGATGTAGGTTCATCCAATATCAATACTTCCGGATCGTGTATTAATGCTGCGGCCAGCCCTACCCGTTGCTTATACCCTTTACTAAGCTGCCCGGTCTTTTTATTGGCTTCGATGGTTAATCCCGTTGTTTTTATTACCTGCTGTATAGCCTGCTTCGGGTTTTTTATTTCGTGAATATTGGAAATGAATTCCAGGTACTCCCTAACATACATGTCAAAATAAAGGGGGTTGGCCTCCGGAAGATACCCTATTTTCTTTTTGGCGGATAAGGAGTTGGGGCTTACTTTATGGCCTGCAACTTCTACTGAACCTGCATCTGCTTCCAAATAACCCGTAATCATTTTCATAGTGGTGCTTTTACCTGCGCCATTGGGGCCTAAAAAACCAACGATCTCTCCTTTATTGATGGAAAAAGAAATATTATTCACGGCTTTTTGAGCTCCATACATTTTTGAAAGGTTACTAACTACTATTGACATGAATAGAATTGTTATAAAAAATAAAAACGCCAGGAAGAAAAACCCGACGTCCATTTTATTTATTTGCTATTTTTTTTCTTCGTTATTATCAGGTCCTTGTTTGGGCCTGTTGGGTTGGTTCCCACGATTTTGGGGTGGTCTTTGTGGCTGCCTGTTTGGCTGGCCCTGCCTGCTGCCAGCGGACTGGTTAGGCCGCTGTGGCCCCTGGCCTTCACGATTTTGTGGTGGGCGCTGTTGATTTTGTCCATCCCTGTTTTGCGGAGGCCTTTGCTCACCTTGTCCACTCCTGTTTTGTGGGGGCCGCTGTTGCCCCTGCATATCACGGTTTTGTGGTGGGCGTTGCTGTTGCCTGTTTTGAGGGTTGGCTCCCTGTTGGCCCTGGCCTCTTTGCTCGTTGCCTGCAGGCCTGTTGCCATGCCCGCGTCCCTGTTGCTGGTCTCTTTCGCTATCCCTTCTTTTGCGGCTGGTTTTTTCCAGGCTCTTTAAACTTATTTGCCCTACTACATCTACATAAGTTGGTTCAATTTCTATTGGCTTTTTGCTTACTACTTCCACCGTCTCCAACTCTTCGGGCCTTATACCCTGGCGGTTGAGGGCTTTTATTTTTTGAACGCTTTCAATGGTTAATGGATATTGTTTATTGCTGTCTGGCATGGTGTACCACATCAGGTTGCGAAATATATCTTTCTTTACTAAAAACGCACGGCTCCTGGCAACTTCAATCATATCACAATCATCCGGAAAATTTTGCAAAGCATCCAGGTAGGTATCCAGTTCATAATTCAAACAACATTTCAACCGGCCGCATTGCCCGCTAAGCTTGGTTTGATTGATACTTAAATTCTGATATCGGGCCGCATTGGTATTTACACTTTTAAAATCGGTAAGCCAGGTGCTGCAACAAAGTTCCCTTCCGCAACTGCCAATGCCACCCACTTTTCCAGCTTCCTGCCGTGCGCCAATTTGTTTCATTTCCACTTTTACCTTAAACTCCGCGGCAAATATTTTTATCAGTTCCCTAAAATCAACCCTGTCATCCGCAATGTAAAAGAAAGTCGCCTTACGGCCATCCGCCTGAATTTCCACCTCGGCTACCTTCATATCCAGGTTCAATTGTTTGGCAATGGCACGGCTGCGTATCATTACCTCTTTTTCCCTTGCTTTTGTTTCTTTACGTTTACTTAAATCGGTTTCATTGGCCCTGCGTAAAATTTTCTTTATATCCGGGCTTTCTTCTTTGATATTATTCTTTTTCAATTGTAGCCTTACCAGCTCGCCGGTCATATTTACACTGCCTACATCAAAACCACTAACGCCTTCCACGGCAATCATATCACCTTTTTCAAAAAAATGAGTAGTGGAATTTTTAAAAAAATCTTTCCGGCTGCCATTATTGAAGCTAACCTCCACAATTCTGCAACCGCTCTCGGGGTCGCTAAAAGGAAGATTGGCCAGCCAATCATGTACATTCATCCGGTTACAACTTCCACTTGCACAACTTCCATGACTTTGGCAACCCCCGGGGGTGCTGCCAGATCCACAACTACCACATGCCATATTTAGCTTAATTAAAAAAGTAAAAAATAAAAATGCTCTAAAAAGGGAAAAGGCTATACCTGGCAGAAGAGTCAAGTTCCGAAATAACGGGGGATTCGCAGTTGGTAATTATTAGCCTCGCTATATTTCTTTATTCAACTTCATTGGTTCCCATTCTTATTGGGGCACTCCTGTACTTTTTCAGCCTTATGGAGCTGTTAAGGAGTGCTATTATTTATACAACTTTTACCAGACGGATGGCTAAATCTGTTTAATAAAGGTATTCAGTATAAATTAGTCCCGATAAAAAATCGGGGGTCCGGTTACGCAACGATATTGATATAGCGGAGAAAGATGATCCATAAAGCAAACACTAACTCCCAACTTTAATCCTCAGGCCTTTTTCCTCAATTCACCAAAATTAGCGAATTGTTGGTAATAATATGATACAACTTGATGGACAG
Source organism: Ferruginibacter sp. (assembly GCA_031416575.1). Taxonomy (GTDB): domain Bacteria; phylum Bacteroidota; class Bacteroidia; order Chitinophagales; family Chitinophagaceae; genus Ferruginibacter. The sequence continues at coordinate 2,547 of JANOTW010001019.1, read as the reverse complement.
GGCGTGAAACAGCATTTTGCCGTTGGCATTACGTTCAATATAGTAACTGGCCTTGTCCAATTCATGGACGATGGCTTCCTGCTGATTGATATTGCATAGCTTATTTAAGCGCAGGGCGAAGTCCTTTTCGTTGTCCGCAATAGAAAAGGCATCTGATGCATTTCCTTCAACCACGCTTAGCCGAACTGCCTGTTCCAGTAAATGAGTAAAATATTTCAGGAATTGCTTTTGTTTTTCCCTCCCCTGCTTACTCATCTCTTCTATCCATTTTACCTGCCCTGCCAGGTTTTTTTTACAGATAATATTCAGCCATTCCCTCAGCGGGGCCTGCCAATCATCTTCCACATGCTGTAGTAATTGTATAGCTTCCCTGTAATTACCTTCACTTAAAGCTGCTATTTGCCGTGCTTTTTCAATCGGCACACCCGATCTAATCGCCAAAGCTGATTCAACTTCCAGATTGGTGAGCGAAGGAATTTTCACCAATTGGGTTCTCGACAAAATGGTTGGCAATATCAGGCCTTCATTTTCAGCCACTAACAAATACAAAGTATTGGGAGGCGGCTCCTCAATTAGTTTTAAAAGTTTGTTGCCGTTTTTAGTAAGGTATTCCGGCATCCATATTACCAGGATTTTATATTCACTTTCAAAACTCTTTAAACTTATTTTACGTGTAATATCGTTACACTCATCCGAAGTAATATTTCCCTGCTTATTTTCAGCGCCAATAAATTGCAGCCAGTCATACACATTGCCATAGGGATGAATAGAAACAAATTCCCTCCATTCAGTAATGTAATCTGTGCTGATTGGAGTATGACCCGGTTTTTTTGGAATCACCGGGTAGCTAAAGTGAATATCCGGATGGATGAGCTGATTGGCCTTAATACAGGCACTACACAGGCTACAGGAATCGAGGGCAATGAATGGCTGGTGGCTGGCAGCTTCGGTATCTCCAAATAAGGAAGCAGGTTCAGGGAGGTTTTTTATTTTGCCATTTACTTTTTCGCAAACAATATACTGGGCAAATGCCAGCGCCAATGATAGCGCACCACTTCCTTCCTTACCCAAAAATAATAAAGCATGGCTCAGCCGGTTATGCTGCACCATCTGTATCAATTGTTCCTTGATTTCTTTTTGTCCTATAATTTTTTCGAATTGCACGGCACAAAGTAAAATAAAAAAGGCATCCAAAGTTTTTTATACCTCCGGGTGCCTTCCTGTATTTTTCCAACATTAAAGTTTATTAGTCAGTTCTTCACTCATTGGAGTAACCTTACTATCGAATTTGGCGATAATCTTACCCTTTTCATCTAATAAGAATTTATTGAAGTTCCATTTGATTTCAGCATCCAATACCCCATTTTCGCTTTTATTGCAAAGCCATTTGTAAATAGGCGCCGCATCATCTCCTTTTACAGAAATTTTAGCAGCCATAGGGAAGGTAACACCATAGTTTTTTTTGCAGAACTCTATTATTTCCGCACTGGAACCAGGTTCCTGTCCGCCAAAATTATTTGCCGGAAAACCTACAATCACCAAACGTCCTTTATATTTTTCGGAAAGGGCCTGCAATTCTTCATACTGCTTTGTGAAGCCACATTTGGAAGCAGTGTTTACGATCAATATTTTTTTTCCCTTGAATTGAGCGAAATCAATCGTACTGCCATCCAGCGATTCTACCTTAAAATCATAAATAGATGAAGCGGCAAAAGCTTCCGGTAAATAAACTTCGTTGTTCATGGATACATTTTTAGATAAGGCAATGCTGGAAATAAGGGCGGTAGTGATTACTAATAGTTTTAACATGATGGTATTTTTTTTGGTTAATAACGAATAAGAAATGATTTTGTTGAAATAAATTTTTTATAACAATGGTTTGAATTTGCAAATCTAAGGTTGTTTTTTTCTAAAATACAGGTTGTATTTTAATTGGCTAAATTTTAAATAGGGTTGTTCGTTGTTCGTTGATTGTTGTCCGTTGATTGTTGATCGTTGTTCGTTGTTATCACCTCCGCCAACTGGCAGACTATTAATGTATTTTTTTTACCGATATTATTTCCCCCGACAAGTCATTCAGGCGGGCCTACGGGACGAAGAAATTTAACGTGTCGAACATGAAACGCAATTAAAGTTGCCCAATGGTATGCAGTACAAGAGGGCGATGCAACGAAGATGCCCATTGCTTCACTGTTAGGACAAAAAATCTTCTTCACGATTTTATCCCTTGCATGGTATAACAAAAAAAAGTTGCTTATTTACCCCTTACGAATCATAAGGGGCTTAAAATTATTTGTGCCAAAGGATTACAAACAACTAAAAACCATATCAGCCCGCAAAATAAGAATGAGCCTTTAATTTCCCGGTAATATGCCCGAACCAGGGTACTATTATTGTTTTTCATAGCAACCCAGGTCTGGCAAACCATTATTACGATTTTTATCATCCAGGTCTTTTAAAAAGCCGGTAACCACCCCTTTGTTAATGCCGGGTGCCTGGCCATTTTTGGTGATATGAAAATCATAAAAACGTTTTGATACTTCAATG
>JANOTW010001018.1:0-4293 GCA_031416575.1 Ferruginibacter sp. | reverse complement strand
ATTTAAAACGCAATTAAAGTTCCCCAATGGTATTCAGTACAAGAGGGCGATGCAACGATGTTGAGAAATGAAATATAGTTTGGACAAAAAACTGTATTGCGAAATCCCGATTTTTCGGGAATGCCATGAAATTCTTCAGCCCGGACAATAATTTTCAACTCGCCATTTTATACGTTGCGCAGTATAACCTGCCTGATTTACCTGAAATATTTACACCGGAAATAATAGTTTTTTTTATTTCATATTCAGTTGCCCCTCTCTCCTTTACTCTTTGCAAAGTATGTGGTTCAATCTGAATATTGATTATTTGAAATTAAGATTACTATTTCAAATCCAGCCTTATCTGCAACTCCTCAAACTGCCTGGCATCAATAGATGAAGGCGCATCCAGCATCACATCCCGGCCGCTGTTATTTTTTGGGAAGGCGATAAAATCACGGATACTTTCGCTGCCTCCAAGAATAGCGCAAAGGCGGTCGAAACCAAATGCCAGCCCGCCATGCGGTGGAGCGCCATATTCAAAAGCGCCCAGAAGAAAACCGAATTTATGTTGTTGCTCTTCGGCATCCATTCCTAAAGCCGCAAACATTTTTTCCTGTAGCGCACGCTGAAAAATACGGATAGAACCTCCGCCAATTTCATTGCCATTCAGCACCATGTCATAAGCATTGGCTTTAATGCCGGCATAAGGGTGGGCAAGGTATTCAGCGGCATTTTCTATCAACGGATCGTTGTTGATCATCACATCAACATGATCGGGCTTGGGTGAGGTAAACGGATGGTGCCTTGCTACCCAGCGATTATCTTCTCCGGCATATTCAAACAAAGGGAAATCCAAAACCCATAATAATTTAAAATCACCGGCCTTGCGTAATCCCAGGCGCTCGCCCATGTACATACGCAGGTCACTGGTTGCTTTTCTTGTTTTTTCTTCCGCACCGGCTAATATCAAAATAAGGCCACCCGCTTTTGCATTGGCTGCATCAGCGATCGCTTTTAATTTTTCGGGTCCATAAAATTTGTCAACGCTGCTCTTGAAGGTGCCGTCGGCATTACATTTTATAAACACCAAACCCTTCATGCCTATCTGTGGCCGTTTCACCCAGTCCGTTAGTTCATCGGTTTGCTTGCGGGTATATTCACTGCAACCCGGTATGGCAATGGCCAATACGGTCTCCGCGTCATTGAATACGGCGAAACCCCCATCCCCTAAAGGCGAGTTATTCAACGGTCCTGCTTTTTCAGGGAAAGTATGTTTGGGGAATTTCAGGTTAGCTATTTTCATTTCAAACCTGGTATCGGGTTTATCATTGCCATAATCCCACATCGCATCTTCCCAGGCCATGCGTTCCACCACATCGGTGTAGTCAATATTTTTTACATCCTTAAAAATGCGTTTTACCAGGCCTTCAAACATAATCAAAATATCTTCCTGCTCCACAAAACTCATTTCGCAATCTATCTGTGTAAATTCCGGCTGGCGGTCGGCGCGTAAATCTTCATCCCTAAAACATTTCACTATCTGGTAGTACCGGTCGAAACCACTCACCATTAATAATTGCTTGAATGTTTGAGGCGATTGAGGCAAAGCATAAAACTGTCCCGGGTTCATCCTGCTGGGTACTACAAAATCCCTGGCCCCTTCCGGCGTTGATTTAATGAGGAAAGGCGTTTCAATATCCATGAAATTATTTTCGTGCAAATAATTCCGGGTACTGCGGCTTACCGCATAACGCAATTCCAAATTCTTCTTCACCATATTTCTGCGCAGGTCCAAAAAACGGTATTTCATCCGCAGTTCATCACCACCATCCGTATCATCCTGTATGGAAAATGGAGGCACGGCGGATTTATTTAAAATAGTAAATTCAGTAACAACTATCTCAATTTCGCCGGTTGGGAGATGCTGATTTTTATTACTGCGTTCATTTACGGTGCCTTTTACCTGCAATACGAATTCCCTTCCCAAAGGATTAGCGTCAAGTTGTGCATTCAGGTTTTCCGCAAACAACAACTGGGTAATACCGTAACGGTCCCGGATATCCACAAATGTGATGCTGCCGAATTTACGGATGGTTTGCACCCATCCGCTGAGGGTGGCTTCTTTTTTTATATCGGCAATTCTTAATTCGCCACAGGTATGGGAACGGTACATTTTATCGTGTTTAAAGTTTTTTTGTTACCAGCAGACGAGCCCTGATTGAGCATCGTTGCGACGCTCCGTTGAAAGGCAGTACTACTATTAAGCTTTTATTAATGCGGTTGCAAATATACAGCGGGAAAGCTTAGGGTAGCAAGGTAGCCAACCTTTTAAAGGTGGGCTACCTTGATAAGCAAAATTTTCCAAAATAGCGTTATAATAACAAAAGGATTTTACCTGTAAATAAATAGGGGAAAACATCCAAAAGAAAAGGTGAAAAAACTATTGCATTTGTGACAAGGATTGCAGACTTTAGTATTGTAATTAAATTATTAACGAATAAATCAATTTTATGACTACAAATCCTTCGGCTGGTATGCCCATTACCGCAGCACAAGCAAACTTATATTTAAAGAAATACATTGAAATAAGGCAAAACCTTCAAAAAAAATTGAACATGATTGAGCAAAAACCGGAGCTTTCACCAGAGGAGGAAAAGGACATTAAAACCTTTTATTCCTCTAATGTAAATGCATTTATTTTCAGTAAGGATTTAATTGAAAGTTTTTTTAAAGACAAGGACGAAAATGGAAACCCACAGAAAAACGCCAATTTCCTTATGGTAATTTTATCTGCTAAATATGAGGGGGATGATATGGGAAAACCAACCATTGTAGTAGCTGGTGTTAATAAAGATGAATATGGCAAATGCTACAAGGCCCTCGATATTACTTATGCGGCAGTAGAACAGCCGCCAACGGAGGAACTGCCTGAATTTCCGGGAACTGATTAATGTGAACCTGTTCAATTTAATATAAAAGCCTAACAAAAATGCAGTGGGTCTCAATACTTGGAAACATTTCCATCTGGATAATTTTATTGCCATTGTTTTTAGGATTAGGAGGATATGGAAAGCTCAATAGGGAAAGCAGGATAATTTTTTTTGTTGTATTAATTGGAACAATTCAGGTAATGAAGCCATTTATTGACAATTCATGTACCTACAATGTCCTTTCTAATCTTTATACACCTGCGGAATTTATTTTATATTTTTTTATGTTTTTAAGTAAAACCAGCTCCTCATTCAACAGAAAATTTTTATATGGTTCCTTGCTCTTCTTTTCAGTAATTTCAATTGTATTTGTATATAAACAAGGCTTGTGTAAAGAATTTTTAAATGTCTGGGTAATTATAAATAATACCATTCAGATATGCTGGGTTTGCTTATGCCTGATGGAATACTTTAATAATGATGAGTCGGTAATTGAAATATATCATCCTTTCTTTTGGTTTCTTTCAGGAATTACAGCTTATGCCACCTGCACGATTGCTGTTTATAGCCTGTGGTATTTTATTAAATCTGATTCAAAGGGGCCTGCGGAATTCATCAATGTTATTCATCATATTTTCAACATCCTGCTATATGTTTTTTTTAGCATTGGGATTTTAATGAATTATCGCCACAAAAATCGTCATTAAGTTTGTCATTAAAAATCGTACATGGATTTAACACAATGGGATATCGTAATTGCTGTTTTCGCCGGCACCATAGTACTTTTGATTTTAGCTTCTTTTGGTATAATTTTTACCCTTATTTACAAAAAGAAACAACAGGCGAATAAAAGGGAAAAACATTTCATGCAATCTCAATTCAATCAGGCCATCCTCCAAACGCAAATAGAAATCCAGGAACATACATTCAAAAATATCTCACAGGAAATTCATGATAACATTGGCCAGGTACTCAGCCTCGCTAAATTGAACCTTAATACGCTTCCCACCAATACTGATGCGGCTACACAAACCAAAGTGGAGAATTCCAAACATTTAATAAGTAAGGCCCTCCGTGATTTGAGGGACCTGAGCCGCAGCCTGCATGGCCATAAAACCGCAGAGCTGGGCCTTCAGGAGTCCATTACCGCCGAATTGAATATCATCAAAAATACAGGGCAGTTTACCACTCACTTACACATTACAGGCAGACAATATAGATTGGAGCAACAAAAAGAAATGGTACTCTTCCGAATGGTGCAGGAAGCATTGCACAATGCCATAAAACATTCCAAAGCAAAAAATATAGAAGTACACTTGCGGTACGGCCTTACGGCTTTTCGTTTGTCAGTTAATGATAATGGAACCGGCTTCAACCCGGC
>JANOTW010001017.1:0-9767 GCA_031416575.1 Ferruginibacter sp. | reverse complement strand
CAAAGGGTTGGCCGTGTTCGCTGTATTTGGATTTTGATCAAAACGGGTATTCGAAATCCAATCGGTACCCTGCAGGTAACCCGCATTGATCTTAAAGGCGAATTTATTATTGAATGCTTTGGCATATCGTATAGCCGTTTCTGTTAGTAAGCCGGGGGCATGGTCAATTCCGTCAATATGATTAACGCCGGTACGTTGAAAAATGCTCAGGCCCTGAGACGTAAACGGATTTTTTGTGATCAGGTTAGACATACCGTTAATGGCGTTCATGCCATAAAGCGCTGATGCGGCGCCCGGGGTTACTTCAATACTTTGTATATCAAGTTCGGTAGGCCCGATCGCATTACCAAGCGGCACGCCTAACGTAGCCGCCTGCATGTCTATGCCATCCACCAATTGCATAAACCGGAAGTTGTTGGGTATATTGAACCCACGGGTATTGGGTACTTTAAATGTAATGGAGGAAGTAGTTAACTGAATGCCTTTCACATTGCCCAAAGCATCGTAAAATGAAGCGGCCGGCGTTTCTTTTAATGCCCTGATATCCAGTTTTTCTATACTTACAGGCGATTTTAATATTTTTTCGGATGTACGGCTGGCGGTAACTACCACCTGGTTTGCAAGAAATGTTTGTGTGGTTAACTGTATGGCCAGTTTTGAATTCACATTCTTTATCTCAATCTCCTGTGGAGAAAACCCCACGGAAGATATAACCAATCTGAAAGGGAATTTTTGATTGATAACTAAAGAAAACCTTCCGGTTGTATCAGTGATAGTTCCCTTGGTTACCCCTTTAACTGAAATACTCACCGAAGCCAAACCTTCATTATTTTCACCTACCACCCTGCCACTTAATATAGCACTTCCGTTGAGCTGAGCAGCAGCTACAACAGGTATTAAAAATAATAATACAAATAACTTTTTCATTTTTTAATAACTTTAAATTTTGGTTTTATTTTTTATTTGAAGCCTGCATGACAGATAAATTTCAACAAGGTATATGTTGAAACGTCTATACAATTGTACCACAACATCGCCCTATCGGTTTTTTCACGCTCATACATTCTGTATTATTAAATTAGTCCATAATTTTAGTGGACTAAATAGGCAAAAAAAATCGCTAAAGCAATTTTGATAATATTTTAAGGCTCCAGAGGATCACCAGTATGCCCAATAAGATAAAAGATGTCTTCCTTGGTAACTTGCCAGCCAGCCTGGCCGCAATGGGAGCAGCGATGAAGCCGCCCAATATTAAAGCCACGATGGTTTGCCAATGGCTAACTCCCAGCAAAGTAAAAAATGTAAACGCACTGGCAAGGGTTACAAAGAACTCGGTTAAACTAACCGTACCGATCACAAACCTTGGGCTGCGCCCTTTGGTAATAAGGGTAGTAGTAACAATGGGCCCCCAGCCCCCACCACCGAAAGAATCTAAAAAACCACCCAGGCCGGCAAGCGGGCCATAGTGTTTGAATTTCTTAGCCTGGTTCAATTTACGAAAGGCATTCAGGAATATTTTAACCCCCAGGAATAGAGTATATATTGCCATTACCGGCCGGATATAACCGCTGTATTTCTCACCCAAAAAAACCAATAGTAACGCGCCGGCGATTGCCCCTATCACACCGGGAATCACTAATATCTTAAACAATTTTTTATTTACATTGCCGAATTTATAATGGCTATAACCCGAAGCCCCACTCGCAAACATTTCAGCGGTATGAATGCTGCCACTGATGGCCGCAGGATTAATGCCGGTTGATAATAATATGGAAGCGCTGGTAACACCATACCCCATACCCAATGCACCGTCCACCAATTGTGCAAGGAAGCCTGCCAGTACCATCCAGTGAAAATTTTTATCAAGGGTTTGATAAAAGCCCGTTGCCTGATCAGTTATATCCCTAAATGGTATATAGGAAAAAATAAAATGGCCAATCAGCATCAAGGCAAAGGAGGCAACCGAATAAGTGGCGATCTTTTTCCAGCGTTTTTGCTCTGGCCGGTCAGTTTCTTCGGCTATCTCTTCTTCCTCTACAAAAACCTCCCCCGCTACGGATACTTTCGCTACTAATCCTTTAGTGAGGTCATTTAACTGTTTCACCTTTTCTTCAAAACTACCATTGATATTATTTCTAATCAACTGGATATTATTCAACACATTTTCCATCTCATCCGGAATCAAATCACCAATCACCTCTTTTAAACGTTTGGCGACTGTTGGAGATTTACCATTGGTAGATATCGCGATTTTGAGGCTACCCTTTTGCACGATAGAACCCAGGTAAAAATCGCATAGGTCGGGTTTGTCAGCGGCATTTACCAGCTTGCCTTTTTCTTTGGCATCCTGGCTTACCTGCTCACTTACGGATATATCATCAACAGCAGCTATTACAATATCCGCATCGTCTATATCCGTTGACTGGTAAGGCCGTTCAATTAATTCGATATTATCATTATGGGCAACCAAATGCTTTATCTCATCACTTATGTGCGTAGCCACTATCCGGATATTGGCTTCAGGGGAGTTTTGTAATACTACACTCAATTTTTCCATGCCCACATATCCCCCACCTACAATCAGTAATGACAAATTTTCCAACTTCAGAAATACGGGGAACAGGTGGTTCCTGTCCGATTGTATCACAACCGCCTCCGGGCTTACTGATGCCGAAATTATTTTTTCACTCATAAATTTTCTACCTGTAGATTAGCGTTATACAATTTTAAATAGTATAAATTTTTTGCGAAGATATGTATTCCCTACTAAATTAGTGGACTATTGCAAATGTTTTTTTAAAACTTTTTTTATTGGGTTGAAACCTGTTTTACAACTATACTGCGCAAGGGATAAATTAGTGATATTTTATTTTGTTCCCTAAACAAATAAAACAGGCTACCCCTATCCCTCCCGATGAACCGGGACAGGCTTTCCCGAAAAATGCCGAAAGGTCGGCACAGGCCGGGATGTTCCAAAAGGGGGTAAAAATTATTAATTTAAAACGTAATAAAAGTTCCCCAATGGTATTAAGTACAAGTCCCGATTCAAGTGTAACATCGGGATGCCGACAAATGCTGTCGGCAAGCGATGCAACGATGTTGAGCAAGGATATAAAGCCTGGACAAAAAATGTATTTGCGAAATCCCGATTTTTCGGGAATCCACATAGCTTCACTGCCTGGACAAAAAATCTTCTTCACGTTTTTATCCCTTGTGAAGGATAAATAAAATTGATTTGATTTTTTTATCAATTATATAATTTACCGGGGGTGACTGTTGCACAGCTAATCCATAACAGTTAGCAGTTTTAAAATAAAAAATGAAATCCCATTTTTAGATATATTCTGCTCCTACAAATTGCTTTTTCCATGTATAATCACCAAATGATTCCGTGCCGGCACGCTCCTTTTTAAATGAGGCAAACAACTCATCCAGTTCAGAAAGGATCTGCTTTTCATCCAAACTCTCTTTATACAATGTGTTCAATCGCTCTCCAACGTTATCACCACCTAAATGCAGGTTGTATTTCCCTGGCGCTGTTCCAACCAATCCAATCTCCGCGGCATAAGGCCTTGCGCATCCGTTAGGGCAACCTGTCATGCGCATGATAATATTTTCATTATGCAGGTTATGTTTCACCAGCAAAGGTTCTACTTTGGAAAGCAATTCAGGCATATACCGCTGTCCTTCCGCCAGGGCCAGCGGACAGGTAGGCAAGGCCACGCAGGCAATCGCATTTTTGCGGATAGTCGTTGCCGTTTCAGTATGTTCAATTATTTCAAATCGTTGTAATATTTCATTGATGGCATGTTTATCCTTAGCAGCCACATCACTGATGATCATATTTTGATTACTGGTAAACAGAAAATTGGTTTTACCTGTTTTGGCTACTTCCAGCAAAGCCGTTTTCATGGCTATGTTTTCATCATCCAGTATTCTCCCGTTTTCTACAAACAAAGTATAATACCAATTCCCTTTATCACTTTGTTCCCAGCCATAACGATCGGCCCGGCTTGTAAAAGCGAATGGCCTGGCAGGCCCTAACTCAAATCCGGTGCGTTTTTCCACTTCCTTCTTATATCTATCTACACCCATCCTGTCGAGTGTATATTTTAACCTTGCCAGTTTCCGGTCGCTCCTGTTACCATGGTCACGCTGCACAGTCAGTATTTCGTACACCGCTTTTAAAACTTTTTCCTCCGTATCCACAAAACCGATCACCGTTCCCAATCTTGCATAGGTTTCAGCATTGCCATGTGTAGTGGACAAACCACCCCCAACGGCAATATTAAAACCCTTCAATTCACCGTCCTCAATAATGGCGATCAAACCGATATCATTGGTAAAAACATCCACATCATTATTGGGTGGAATTGCAATACCAATTTTAAATTTCCGGGGCATGTAACGATCCTGGTACAAAGGATCTTCTTCCACCTTCTTATCAATGATCATTTCTTCATCCAGCCAAATCTCGTAATAAGCTTTTGTTTTAGGCATCAGTAGCATACTGATCTTATCCGCATAAGCAAATACCTTGTCGTGCAATGGAGATTCTTTTGGATTAGAAGCGCAGGATACGTTTCGGTTAATATCACCACAGGTAGCAATTGAATCCAAATGGGCTTCGTTAAAAGCCTGGATGGTGGGTTTTATCTTTGCTTTTATCAGTCCGTGCAACTGGATAGTTTGCCTGGTAGTAATTTTAATAACGCCGGTAGAATTTTCTCCGGCAATGTTATTGGCGGCAATCCATTGCTGCGCAGTAATGAACCCACCGGGAAGTCGTAAACGGATCATAAAAGTATATAAGCGGTCCAGTTTTTTAGCCGCACGTTCTTCCCTCCTGTCCCTGTCATCCTGCTGGTACATGCCATGAAACTTGATCACGGCCTGGTCATCTTCCCGAATGGCGCCGGTTATTTCATCCTGCAGGCTTTGCACAATGCTTCCCCTAAGCGCACCGCTTTCCACTTTTATTTTTTCTATCGCTGATAATTTAATTTTTTCCGACATGGTTATTGTTTTGTTGCCAGAATTCCTTTATTTCTTTGCTCTATTGCATAAGAAAAAATGGAAGTCTTGATGAATTTATGTTTTACTATTTTTTGTCCCAACATTTGTATTTCATGGCAGCATCGTTGCATCGCTTGCCGACAGCATTTGTCGGCATCCCGATGTTACACTTGAATCGGGACTTGTACTTGATACCATTGGGCAACTTTAATTGAGTTGTAAATTAACGATACATCAGCATCTGTTTATTTAGGCACTCTTGTACTTTTATATGTTTATGGAGCATATTTTAATTTGCTGCCTGCCCCATCTTATCACTACTTTAATTTTTTAAATCCAACCACCTGCCAATCGGTTTTTTTAAGTATGTCTTTACAGTTAGTAAATTGAATACTGGATAAATTCTTATTAACCAATACCCTGCACCAACCTTAAAATACCACCAATATATTTCGCCCTTTCAGGGCTTTGATCGTGCTAACTTTTACCATAGGGCGTTGCCCTATGCTGATGTGTATCGCCCTTTCAGGGCTCAAATGTCCAATTAACAAAGAGCTATAAACTACCAAACTATATATCAAACTATCAATCATCAACCTTTAACGATCAACGATCATACACCAACTGTCAACGATCAACAAACAACCACCAACCATCAACCCCACTAATACACATCCTTCTCATACCTGCCCTCTACTTCCAGGTTCTCCAAATATTTTATCGCTTCTTCGCTGGTTTTGTTTCCTTGTTGTTCAATGATCCTCAGTAAAGTATTTTCCACATCCACACTCATCGGATCTTTTTTACCACACACAAAGAAATATCCTCCGCCATTCAGCCACTCAAATAATTCCGCCGCATGTTTCAACAGCTTGTGCTGCACATATATTTTTTCCTTTTGATCCCTGGAAAAAGCCAGGTTTACTTTTGTCAATACACCCGTTTCATACCAATTTTGAATTTCCGTCTGGTATAAAAAATCGGTTGCAAAATGTTGTTCACCAAAAAACAACCAGTTTCTTCCCGTGGCCCCTGTCGCATCTCTTTCCGCCAGGAATGACCGGAAAGCGGCGATACCCGTACCCGGCCCAACCATGATGATATCTTTATCTGCTGCCGGCAGCCGGAATCTTTTATTGGGCTGAACAAAAAACTTTTGCCGCCCTTCTATTTTTACCTCCCTCAGGTAATCAGAGCATAGGCCAATCTTCGTTTCCCCGTTTACGGTATAAACATCCGTCGCCACAACAATATGTGCTTCTCCTTCATGTGCGGCCGGTGATGAAGCGAGGGTATATAACCTTGGTGAAATGGCATTCATTTTTAAAATGATTTCTTCAAACTGTGCCGCATCTTTTACCGGATATATTTTCAACAGGTCCAGCAGGTTCATTTTCGTTGCAGGAATTTCATGTTGGGTAATTTCCCCATATTGCTTTACCAAACGTTCGGTTAAATGAATGATGTTTATTTTATGTTTCAACAGGTCGTAAATAGTAAATTCCTCATTCTTGAATTTGACTATTTTTCCTGCGTCCACACCACATACCTTAATGATTGCTTCCACTACTACGGTTGGGTTTTCCGGCACGATACCTATAGAATCGCCGCATTGATATTCCAATCCTTCCGCCGCTATTTCTATATGCCAGGTCTCTTTACCGGAACCCCGGTCGTTTAAATTTATTTTGGTAACAACAGTACCGGTATAGGCTTGTTTGCCTGCTTTTTTCGCTACTACCTGTGTAACTGCTACCGGTGCCGCTTCAATTGATACATCCGTTTTTTTGTGGTTTAAGTTTTTCAATACGGTATTGAACCATCCGTTTGCATCATCGTCATATTCCACATCGCATTTCTGCAAAGGCGCTATACGGATGCCGCCCAGTTTATTCAGTTGCTCGTCCACCTCTTCACCGGTTTTACAATATAGCGGGTAAGAAGTATCCCCCAATGCCAATACGCTGTATTTCAGTTTTTCAAGTTTAAAGCCATTCTGATGGATATGATCATAAAATTTTTTGGCGGCGATTGGCGGTTCGCCTTCACCATGCGTACTTATTACGGCCAATAAATATTCTTCCTTTGGCAAATCATTGAGGCGGTATTGATCCATGCCGATCACTTTCGCATGTATGTGGTTCTGCTTTGCTTTTGTAGCAAAATCAGTCGCCAGTCTTTTAGAATTGCCCGTTTCCGTACCATACACAATGGTAATTTTGTTTACAACAGGTGCGCCATCAGCACCGGGAGGAGCTGACTGCCTGGCCTGTGTTTGTACCACACCATTCAAATACCCATTCATCCAGATCAGTTCCTCCTTACCGGAGTTGCTGATCAGATCAAGAAATATTTTAAATTTTGATTCTCCTAACATCTTGCTGTTTTTATAAAGTTTTATATTTTAAAAGTAATCCAATAGCTGCCGCCACCATGATGATCACCGGTTCCTGAATTTTTTTATACCTCCACAATACAAATACGGTTACCAGTGCGATTGCGGCAGTAAGCAGGTCTGTTAAAGACCTTGTACCAAGTATTACGACCGCACCCGCAATGGCGCCAATGGCCGCTGCCGTAACGCCTTCAACAAATGCTTTTATGGAGGGATGTTTTCCATACTTTTTAAAATAAGGCGCCGGTAAAATGGTCAATAAATAACAGGGCAGAAAAGTAGCCAGCGCCGCCACAACCGCTCCCGGAAAACCAGCCACCAGGTAACCTATAAATCCAACTGTAATTACTACCGGGCCTGGTGTTATCATGGCTACCGCCACTGCGTCTAAAAACTGCTGTTCATTCAGCCATCCATATTCTTTTACCACGCCGCCATATAAAAAGGGTACGATGGCCAAACCGCTTCCAAATACAAAAGCGCCTGCTTTTGCGAAAAATAAAAATATTTTAACCAGCTTTTCCTGCTCACTTATTAATGGTACCTGTAACAACACGAAGGGCAAAAACGAGTTACTATTGAACGCCGATAAAAATTTTGGCGGCGCCTTTATAAACCAGTAAAGAATGCCCGCCCCGATAAATAACAATACATTTTCGGATTGAGTGATGATGGTAACGGCTGCGGTTACCCCAAAAATGCACCAGAGTGTAATATTCTTCCCAATGGATTTATTTGTGAGTTTATAAGAACTAAAAGCGATGATACCGATCACACTTGCGCTAATGCCATAAAACACGGCCTGCATCCAGGGTAATCCCCCAAAGTGGGTGTAAGCGATACCCAATAATACCACCATGATAAAAGATGGCAATACAAATGCCAGCCCTGCCAATGTAGCGCCGGGAATCCTGTAATGCACATACCCGAGATAGATGGCTAACTGTGCCGCCAAAGGCCCCGGGGCTAATTGCGACAATGCAAGGCCCTCCTTGTAATCATCTTCCGCAATCCATTTTCTTTGCTCCACAAGGTCGCGGTGCATATAGCCGATTAATGCAGGGGGGCCACCAAAGCCGGTAGTACCCAGCTTTAGAAAGTAAAGCATTAACTGCTTCAGTGTATATGGCTGGCTATTGTTCATTTACAACAGGTACGGCTATTAATGTTTCAAACTGAATATCTTCAACAGGTTTAAAATACTCGCCTTCTGCAACTGCATTTTGCAACCAGCCGAATTTTTCATGCAGGGCAACCACTTTACCAATTATCACCAATGTGGGTGAAGCGTACACTTTTCCTTTAAGCTCCTTTTCATATTCATACAAATTAGCGATATGAACCTGTTGAAATGGCGTGGTAGCCTGTTCTACAACCGCTAACAATTTATCTGCCCCGATATTATTTTTCACCAGGTTGTCAACCACAGTATCCAATGTTTCGGACGACATGTAAAACACGAGGGTATCATCCGTTTGTGCCAGCTCTTTCCAATACGCTTCGGTTACTACATCTGATTTATAAAGCGTTAAAAGCCGCACGGCGGTTGAATACCCTCTTGCAGTTAACGGGATACCAGTGTATGCAGCAGCACCCATAGCCGCTGACACACCAGGTATTATTTCATAAGGAATATTGTGCGCAACAATTGCTTCTAACTCATCTAAAATATTTGAAAACAAGGAAACATCGCCACCTTTAAGCCGCACTACTAATTTTCCTTCCTGTGCAAACTGTACTATCAATTCGTTGATACTTTTTTGTGGTGTACTGAATCCCCTGCGGCACTGCTTTCCCACATAAATTATTTCGGCTTTACTGCTCACATAAGCGGCTAATATTTCTTTACTCACCAGGCGGTCGGTTAATACTACATCGGCCTGCTGAAGATATCTTGCAGCCTTCACCGTTATCAGTTCGGGATCGCCGCAGCCTGCGCCCGCCAGTATTACTTTTCCTTTGTGTTGGTTTAATGTCATTGCAGTGTGTATTCGTGAATGGTGAAATATCAATTATTAACCATTGCCGGTTGCTGGTTTTATTGCGCCCTTTTGGTTCGATGGGCGTTCCCCATCGCTATTATATTACGCCCTTTTGCTTCTTCGATGGGCGTTCCCCATCGCGATTATATAACGCCCTTTTGCTTCTTCGATGGGCTACCCCCATCGCTATTATCTTACGCCCTTTCAGGGCTGTCTGCCTTCTGTCTTCTGTCTTCTGTCTATTAACCCATCAAAACAATCCTTCGATTGATAAATACCTTTCCCCGGTATCATAGTTGTAGGTTAGTACTTTTGCGCCTTCGGGGATTTCCGCTAATTTTTTTGCAACTGCCGCAAGTGCCGCTCCTGTTGAA
>JANOTW010001016.1:0-3053 GCA_031416575.1 Ferruginibacter sp. | reverse complement strand
GGTGGGACACCGGCCACGGCGGGCTTCCCCTGGCTGGTGTCCCACCAGCCAGCGACAATTTGGGATGCACCCCGGCTGAATGGGTGCATATCAAATTGTCGCTTTACTATAAAGCCCGTGGTCGGTGGGACGGCGGCCTCTCTTAATAATAATTTGGTTTAATCATGGAATTCGGCGGGGCTACCCCTGGCTGGTGTTACACCAGCCAGGGCAAAAGAAACCTTTCTCCATAGCCATACCAATACTATACTTCATAAGGCATAAATACGTGAAGAGGATTTTTTGTCCTGGCAGTGAAGCTATGTGCATTCCCGATTAAAATGCCGAAGGTTCGGCACAGGCCGGGATTTCGAAATACAGGGTTTTTTGTCCAGGCTAAATTTCCTTGCTCAACATCGTTGCGCTTGCCCCCACAGTATTGAGTGGAGCCAGTCTATCCCGATAGCGAAGCGTATCGGGACCCTTCTATACAACCATGATTTTTTTTGTCCGGGCTAAGAAACTATGTGGAGCATCGTTGCATCGCCCTCTTGTACTTAATACCATTGGGGAACTTTAATTGCGTTTTAAATTAACAATAATTACCCCCTTTTGGAACATCCCGGCCTGTGCCGGCCTTTCGGCATTTTTCGGGAAAGCCTGTCCCGATTCATCGGGAGGGATGGGGGTAGCCTGATTTATTTGTTTAAGGAACAAAATAAAATATCACTAATTTATCCCTTGCGCAGTATATCAATTATTAAATGCAGTAGAGGGTGCATCCCGAAGGGCCGCTTCCCTTTTGAAGCTATGGCTGGTGAGGGCGCCGGCCATGGCGGCCTGACCCGGCTTGTATCTCCAGCCAGCGGGAATGTGGGATGCACCCTATTGCACTTTTCATTTATTTATTGTATAATTGTTTTATCCTTTCCCTCATATACTTACAATTCATTTTTTTTTCACCATTTTAATAAACCTTAAAACTTCTATCATGAAAAAATTAGTTGGCTTTTTTATTTACACCGTGGTATTGTTTTCCTGCAATAATGAACAAAAGGCAGCAGAGGATGCAACCCCAAAAGCAAGTCCGGAAACCGTTTCAACTGAAATAAAAGATTATGATTTCGGTGATAGCAAATTCGTGGACATTGGTAAAAAAGGGCTTGCAAATTTAGCAAGTGGCGATATTGATGGCTGGATGACAAGTTTTGCCGATAATGCCATCTATCGCTGGAATGGAGGTGATAGCTTATCCGGGAAAGCCGCTATTGCTGAATACTGGAAAAAAAGAATGGCGGAAGTAATTGATTCAATTTCTTTCACCAATGAAGTATGGTTGCCCATGAAAGTAAATAAACCTTTAATTGCTGCCCAGTTGCCCGGCAATTATGCCTTAGGATGGTATATGCTGTATGCAAAATATAAAACAGGCAAAACAATGAGCCAGCGAAGCCACATGGTTATTCATTTTGATGCCAATGATAAAATAGACAGGACAACGCTTTATATAGACAGGGCGCCGATAAATGCGGCAATGGCCAAATAACCTTTTCACAATTATCAATAAAATTGAACGGCGCCGAATGGCGCCGTTTTTTTTATTGCAATCAGCATGTTAGCCATAATGGCCAATCTCCCGATCTTATTTTTACAGGCAATATTCATAAAAATAAAAATTTGTATTAAATGAATGATAGCAGTGAAACAGCAACCCGCTTATTTAAAATTATCAACATTATGAATTATGAGGGTACTTCTCAGATGAGCTAAAGGTTACGCTTTAACACTATTGATCAGAAGGAATGCGTTTGAGGGAATACCAAAGCAGGATGGGCAACAGGCAAAGGCAACCGTGATTGAAGCTACAAATAGATAACCTGGACTAGCCTGAACCAAAGAGGAGAAAAAACTAAAAGTTGAATTTTTTATTTTTACCCTGAAACCCCTATCAATGATAATTTACAGCAAGTTGTAAAAAATATTTTGCCAAATCAACCGAAAATTTAAGGAGTTAGATATTAACCAATTGCTGACCCAGGTGTTTTATTAATTTGTCCAGCAGTTCAGTTTCCGTAAAAGGCTTTATAATGTAATCATCCGCACCCATCTGAAGCCCCATATCAATCTCTTTCTTTTCGCAAGAGGCAGTGAAAAATAAAAAACGGGAATTATTAAGAACAGGCAGTTTGCGAACTTGCTCCAGTAAATGGTATCCATTCATTACGGGCATTTGTATATCACACAAAATCAAATCGGGGGTTTGTTGAAGAGCTATATCCAATCCCTCTTCACCATTGCTTGCGGTAAATACGATGTAATTGAAAAGCTCAAGCATCTCCGTGGTATTTTCCCGTATATTTTCGTTATCCTCCACAAGTAGAATTTTTTGTTTCATGCCAGTATGGCTCCCTTTTAATGGAGATGAATGGTAATTACAATGATTAAGCCACTTAACCTGGTATGCCATGGAACTATGGAAATATTATGTGGATCATACCAACTACTGCTTTTCAGGGAAATAAAAATGTCTGCAACCAGGTTTGGAACCGGGCCATCTGTTTTTTTCCGTGGGGTACTTTGGGGAATAAAGTACTCAATAATTTTTTGCCTTACAGGCCATTTAAAATCCCTTCTGGTAACTATCCGCTTACCAGCGGCTTATGTGGTGCAACTTTATTTTGCCCAAAAACCAATATGTAAAACGGCCATTTGAGGCGTAGGGCAGAAGCGCTGAGGTTATATGCGTTTTTTGGGACTAAGGACCCGATGGATTTGGAATTCACCCCATGATTTTTTTCAGCAAATTCCATGATGCTATTATCTGTATTTTCGTTGGTAATGAAAATGAAAATCGGGTTTTGATTGCAACAGCCTTTCCTTTACCAAACGCGATAAAAAAACATGCTACATTAAACCCCTCATTAGCGCAGGCATCCGCTATTTTACCAGCTTTAAAGCAAAAGACAATTGTTCCTCCATTGTATGATTGGTATTATCCAGAACAACCGCATCATCTGCTTTTCGCAAAGGGCTTACTTCCCTGTGAGAATCAATATAGTCACGCATTTCAAGAT
>JANOTW010001015.1:0-2850 GCA_031416575.1 Ferruginibacter sp. | reverse complement strand
ATTCACCTAATCCCATAAACTTTTATTGATGGTTTTAATTTGACTGCCTTATATTTGCAGCGGCAAGTCTTATACGGCCAGCTCCTGTTGAACTCCCCCAGGACCGGAAGGTAGCAAGGGTAAATGGTTGAGCGGTGCGATGTAAGTAACTTGCCATTTTTATGTCCGGTATTTTCTGATGGTAAGGTTCATTTACAATATTTAATAATCAGTTTCCTTTCTTTTTTGCCTTCCGCTCGTTTTTCAAATCATTTATAATTTCCTCTGCTGTCCGCAGCTTTTCATCATCCGGTTTTTTCTTTACATAAATGTCAAATTGTTTATACACGGCAGGGTTGTTTTTTAATATCACTTTAACATTTACTTTATCTTCTTTGAAATCATTATCTATCCATATACAGTTTCCGGTGAACATGCCGGACGAGGCCGTGAAAATAAGATCGGTACTGTCTAATGGTAAATAGCTGCCGTTTGACAGGAGGCCATCAATATTGATATAATTGAAAGTCCCTTTTTTTAAACTGTCTGTATATAGGTTAACATAGATGCTTTCAATCTTTTGAGCCCTGGCGACGCTGACTGAGCACACCATTATAAAAAGTATAAAATGCTTCAAGCTGTATGTTTTAGGGAGAGGTTGAAAATATTGTGCCAAAGGTAGGGTTGGGGAGTTTTCAGGGTTTTAAATACCTTGCTTTCCCGTTAGCAGGCTGATAGCATCCCTGTAATTATCACTAACCGGCAATTCAATAGCGCCGATAAATACGCTTGATTTTCTGATAGCGGTGATAAAAGCGATGGAGATAATGTATGATTTGTGAATGCGCAGGAATGCTGAAGCGGGTAATTGTTCTTCAATTGTTTTCATCGGCATCCTGGTAACTATTGGTTTTTGCGAACTCTTTAAATGAATTTTAATATAGTCTTTTAAGCCTTCGATGTAAACAATATCAGCCGTGGTAATTTTGACCATGCTATAGTCCACGTGTACAAAAAAATAACCGGGATCAACCTTTTCAGCCGCTTCTTTGGATGCCAGCTTTAATTCATGTAATTCCTTTGCTTTGTTGCAGGCCTTCATGAACCTGTCCAGCGAAACAGGCTTTAGTAAATAATCGGTTACATCCAAATTAAATCCCTCCAATGCGAATTTTTCGTAGGCTGTAATTAAAATGATGATCGGTTTTACGGTCATGCTTTGAATGAACTGGATACCGGTAAGCCCCGGCATCTGTATATCCAGAAAGATAAGGTCCACTTTTTCCTGTTCCATTATTTTCATTGCTTCCAATGCATTATCGCAACTGGCTACCAACTGCAGGTAGGGTATTTTGCTTATATTGTCTTCCAGCAATTCAAGCGCCAGCGGTTCATCATCTATTGCCATGCAGCGTATCATCAGGATAAATGTATTTGAAGTGAGACGGTAAATAAATGGCCATCCCTATTGATGGTTAACCGGTGATCGCCACTATATAATAATTCCAACCTTCTTTGTACGTTCACCAGGCCTATGCCGGAAGCCTTGTCTTTAATCTCTTCCGAAGAGGGATTGTATTTATTCCGCACTTTAAATTGCAGGATATTTTTTTCAGCGCTTAATTCAATATCTATTTGGGCATGGTCAATCATACCGGTGCCGTGTTTAAATGCATTCTCTACAAAAGGGATCAGCAGCATCGGTTCAATGAAATACATTTTATCAGTGGGTTTCATCGCTACATTTATCGTTACTTTTTTACCAAAGCGCTGTTGCTGCAGGTCAATATAGCTTTGCAGGTATTCGGTTTCTTTTTCAAGCGAAACTTTTTCTTCTTCTGTTTCGTACAGCATATAACGCATCAGGGAAGATAGCTTTATCAGGGAAGGTTCCAATTGATCCGATTGTTTTCGTGCCAGCGCCACCATATTATTCAGTACGTTGAACATGAAGTGGGGGCTTACCTGTGACCGCAGCAGGGATAATTCTGTTTTTAGAAATTCATTTTCTTTTTCCTGGGTTATTTTATCTGAAATGATCTTGTCGCGTATGGTTTTGTAAGCAATACTGCAGGCCAGGATAAACATGAAAATAAATACGCTGAAGAAAAGATGCCTTCTAAAAGTAAAAAATACATCGGGGCTGAAGTAAGTCCGCAATAACCCGCCCTGTACAACAAAACAGGCAAAGCATATTATCACGGCAAAGCAATATGGCGCATACTTTTTTTTATAAAATAAACGTGGTATCAAAACCAGCGAATTGAAGTAAAAAAAACTGATCAGCACGGCGTCATTGACCCGGGAAATAATAAAATTAGCGTTATCGCGTACCGGTTGCGGGTGTGCGGTTTCGTTGGGGTTATAAGATGGCCTTAACAAGGCAGGCAGTGAAAATAATAATACCCACGCCGCTGAATGCAGCAAAACGGTTATCCATTTATTTGTGTACCACATTGGTTTCATACCACCAAATTAACAATACATTCCAATAAAAGATTTGATTTTGAAAATCTTGCGACGAATGCTATTTTTTCAGCTACCAAAATGCGGTTTCCCCATGCGCTTTTACATTTTTAAATTAATTGAAACGCTTTGTTTTTTTAAATTATAGTAATGCTTGATCTTTGAATTGATCAATCATTAAGGGTGCATTCCAAATTGTCGCTGGATGGTGAGAACACCGGCCACAGCCTTGAAAGGGTAGCAACAATTTGGAATGCACCCATCATTAACCTTCTAATTTAATTTGAAATCCGGAAGGTATATTTTCCCCGGGCTTGAATTTCGATGATTTTACTTCAAAATCTATCGATTTCCCAAATGCTTACCAGGCATTTCATATCCAGTTTCAGGAATTTATTGCCCGGG
>JANOTW010001014.1:0-2603 GCA_031416575.1 Ferruginibacter sp. | reverse complement strand
ATCGGTGATAATGCCACCGTAGCGTTTTTTGTCGAAGAACCAATCCGGCCTTGATTTCGGGTTCATCCGGTGTGGCCCCATTCCGATGGTTTGTATCACTTTGCCAATGGCGCCTGCTTTTACCAACTCCCCGGCTTTAACAGTTGCCCGGTTCTCTAACCGTTCGCTATACATGATCGAGTAAATACGCCTGGTCTCCTTCTGAACACGGCGCACTTCCGCCAGTTGTTCCAGCGTGGTAACACCCGGTTTGTCCACCAGGTAATCTTTTCCGTGTTGCATTACCCGGACGCCCAAAGGTCCCCGTTCATCAGGAATGCCCGAACTTAAAATGAGTTGTATTGAATTATCTTCCAGTATTTCTTTTTCGCTGGCGGCCACTTTTACTTCCGGAAATTGTTTGGTGAAAGCCGCTACCAACTCCGGTTCTTTTGCATACAGCCCAACCAGTTCGCCACCACCTCTTTTAACCGCTTCGGTCATTGAATTAATATGACCGTGGTTGATATTGATAACGGAGAACCTTATCCTGATTGGTACAGGTTCCGCATCAACTGATTTTTCGGGTAAGGCGGCAATCGCTTTATTGGAGAGGCCCGAAAAAAAAGCCATACCCGCTGCCGCCGCGGTATGCTTGATAAACTTACGTCGGTTTGATTGGCGATCTTTCATATTATGTTTGTTAAGGCGAGTAATGTAGGACTAATTTAATTATTAATTAATCATCTCCACCTTTTTAATATTTTTTATTGGAACAAGGAGTTCTCAATGCCGGTTTCACATAACCATGCCCGGCGGAATTCGTTCAACTTTGGATATTTGGGAACAATAGACGCTAATACAATTTCAATAAGATAGCTTTTACATCATCAAACCTTTTCCAGATAATCAGGTGGCCTCCCCCTTTTATAGTATCTGATTGAATGCTGGAAGCGTTTATCATTTTTTCGATACCGTACCGCACATTGCCAATGGGCACCCAGTCATCCTTATCCCCATGGATGAATACCACTTCCGTGTTGATAGCGGGCAATTCCTTTTCAAGCTCATACAAATCTTTTTTAAACCAGGTGATCTCCGTATTGCTTGGGGCGAATGCGCCTGGCAAAATTTTGCGTAGAATAGTATTATCCATTACAGTTCTCCACTTTTCTTTTTTTTCCAAATAAGGTGATATGGAACCCGACATGATTACAATTTTTTTAAAACTACCGGGGCTCATGGCCGCCATTTGCGCTATCACCGGCCCACCAATAGAATGGCCTGCCAAATAAATCGCCTGGCCATTCCGATGAGGGGCAATTACCTGTAACATTAATTCACATTGCTCACGAAGATGCATGGGATTTCCAAAATCGCTGTACCCGAATCCCGGCCGGTCCATAGCAATCATCCTGAATTTCTTTAGCAGGCCCGCATCATACATAAACTTTGCATAATTACTCCAGCTCCCAGGCGAGCCGTGAAAAATGACCAGGGTTGGCAAACTATCACTGCCGCTTATAGCAAAATGCACATGCCTATTGCCAATTATGGTATCGTAAATTTTTAGTGCGGCATTTTTGCTTTTAAATAAAGCAGTTGCCTTTTGATCGCTTAACCGGAACCGCATACAACCTGCACATAAAACCAGCCAGGCTACTATACAAAAAATAAATATTAAATACATCCGTTTCATGATAAGTGATTACACGAATAATTAAACATTAGTTGCACGAATTATAAAACACTAATTACACGAATTGAGAATGACAATACTATTGATCCGGATAATTCAGGTATAAAATTCGTGGGGTGCATTTCAAATTTTCGCTCCTCTTATCTGGGCCGTGGCGGGTGGGACACCGACCACGGCCCGCTGCCCCTGGCTGGTGTTCCACCAGCCAGCGAAAATTTGAATTGCCTATAATTCCTAAACTAAATGACATTGCCCAAAAGTGGAGCCTTCTGCCAGTTCATTACCTACACCTAAAGAACCGCTCCTTATAACGTAATTAAAGTTGCCCATTGGTATTAAGTACAAGAGGGCGATGCAACGATGATCCACATAGCTTCTTAGCCCGGACAAATAGTATAAAGGAAGTCAAGCCTCCAAGGCTTGACTTCCCTGACAAACATAAACTGCGCCTAAAGAATCGCTCCTTATAACATAATTAAAGTTGCCCAATGGTATTAAGTACAAGAGGGCGACGCAACGATGATGCACATAGCTTCACTGCCCGGACAAAAAATTTTATTCACGTTTTTATCCGTTGTACTGTATTAGAATGATAATACTATTGATCCGGGTAATCCGTGTAATTCGTGCAGGAAATTCAGGCAATAATTAAATTACAATTCATTTGAGTTTTCCGGTAGCCTGTCATATTCCCCCTTCAAAGAATAGAATCCAAAAATCATTAATCCAATGGCAACAGGTGTAAAAATGGCGATGATGATAACCCATGGTATTGGCTTATTAATATCCTTAGTACCTGCACTATCTATATTATGCACGGCGCCCATCACCAATAGATAAATTACCACAGGAGCAAGGACCATCCATACAACGCCCAGTATTCTTTTTAGTTGGTTCATATAATATTTTTTAATCGTTGATATTT
>JANOTW010001013.1:0-4901 GCA_031416575.1 Ferruginibacter sp. | reverse complement strand
GCACAAACAAACAGGCTTTGATGACTGGCAAGATTTAAAAAGCAGTAACAAACGAAAGCGAAAGGCCACCGCAACAAAAAGTGCAGTGCCCTGCAACCTGTCCTAAGGCCACTGTAACCAACGTACAATAAAACACCCAATAAAAAACTGCGGCTGTTGCCTGCTATAAGAAAAGCGTGCATTAAATAACTATTCTATGTCCCCCGAAAACTATTCCTGAAATTGATTGCTGTATAAAACCTGAAGGCAACGAAAAACTTTACCCAACAAAGCAAACTAACCGAAATTTAAAAGCGGTAAAGCCGTGAATTGAAAGCAGGTTGCAAATTGAAATGCACTGGCTGGTAACGCTATCATTGACGCTATAAGACACAATATAAAAAAATTATCCGATTGAAAACCAAATGATTAATGAATGCACTTTTTGTATTGAAGGGCTACGTCAATGCGCCTGCCATTCTATATTTCCTCCTTCCCAAAATGTATCGAAGGGGCTTTTTATTACTACCAGCTTTTTTTTGGCTACCTGCTGTAAAATACCACTGGGTAGCCCTTATGCTAAAATGCCCGGGCAAGTACTGTATATATTTTACATCTATCCCTGTTCTAAAAAGTGCGTGGCAACTTTTTGTATATTAAAATAAGTTGGGTTTATTTAAAAGCATGCCGATGGGGACACCCTGCCCTAACGTGCAAAACGCAATTAAAGATCCCCAATGGTATTCGGCACAAGAGGGCGATGCAACGATGAACCACATTGCTTCTTAGCCCGGACAAAAAAATCTTTTTCATGTTTTTATCCGATGTGCGGTATAATTAAAAAAAACAAGGGAACCTCAATTGAGGTTCCCTCGTAGGGGTTAGGAAAATGCAAATAAACTAAAGGGCTTTCAAGGCCTGGATCCTATCCCAGCGCTGCTTCATGCCATCGTTGGCCATGGCCAGAAATTCCGTGGCTTTTTCAGGATAATTGTTTTTTATAGTTGCAAAACGGTTTTCATGGTACAGGAACTCTTCCAATGGAATGGATGGGTCTTTGCTGTCGAGCACGAAACGTTTGCCTTGTTCTTTCAAAGGGTTGTAACGGAACAGCGGCCAGTAACCGGATTTAACCGCATTGGCCTGCTGGTGTAAACCATGGCACATATCGTAACCGTGTGCAATGCAATGGCTGTACGCAATGATGATGGACGGGCCGGGGAAAGCCTCCGCTTCCAGAATGGTTTTGAGCGCATGTACGTCGTTGGCGCCCATGGCAATTTCCGCTACAAAAGCGGTACCGTGCGCAATGGCCTGCATGGCAAGGTCTTTTTTGCCGGTGGTTTTTCCTTTAATGCTATACTTGGCGCTGGCGCCTATGGGTGTTGACTTGGATTTTTGTCCGCCGGTATTGGAATACACTTCTGTATCCAGTACCAGTATGTTGATGTTTTCGCCGGTAGATAATACATGGTCCAGCCCGCTGAAACCAATATCATAGGCCCAGCCATCGCCACCAACAATCCACATTGATTTGTGTTCCAGGAACTCAGCTATCTGGTATAATAATCCGGCT
Source organism: Ferruginibacter sp. (assembly GCA_031416575.1). GTDB lineage: Bacteria > Bacteroidota > Bacteroidia > Chitinophagales > Chitinophagaceae > Ferruginibacter. The sequence goes on along the minus strand of JANOTW010001013.1, from coordinate 3,346 downwards.
TCGGGCTTATCGATATTTTTCAAGCGTGCTTTTAATTCATTCACGTTTTTGCGCTGCTGAATTATTTCCGCTTCATTCGCTTCCGCGTTGCTTAGGATTGCATCGGCTAATTCCGTACCCACATCTTCCCGTAATGATTTTAGCATGGAGATGCCATAGTTGCGTTTCATGTCGGTGGCCAGCTTAATGCCTAAACCAAACTCCGCATTATCTTCAAACAGGGAGTTGGCCCATGCCGGCCCGAGGCCCTGGGCATTCTTGCTCCAGGGAGTTGTTGGCAGGTTGCCCCCAAAAATGGAGGAGCAACCAGTAGCATTGGCAACAATCATCCTGTCGCCGAATAACTGGGTGAGTAATTTTAAATATGGTGTTTCGCCACAACCGCTGCAGGCGCCGGAAAATTCGAACAATGGTTCCAGCAACTGCGAACCTTTTACGGTGCCGCGGTTTACCCTTGTCCTGTCAATATCGGGAAGGCCGATAAAGAAATCCCAATTTTGTTTTTCCGTTGCTTTCAGTGGCAATACATCCTGCATGTTGATAGCCTTATGGCCAGGTTCTGTTTTGCTTTCTACCGGGCAAGCCTCCACGCAAAGATTACAACCGGTGCAGTCTTCCACAGCAACCTGCAACGTGTAGGATTCCATGTCTTTAAAAAATTCTTTGCCAACAGGCGCTGTGTGTTTAAAGAAGTCGGGTGCGTCAATCAACAGATCGTTGCTGTAAACTTTTGGCCTTATGGCTGCATGCGGGCAAACAAAGAAACATTTACCGCATTGCGAACAAAGGCCGGCATCCCATACCGGAACCTGTTCGGCGATATTTCTTTTTTCATAGCGGGTAGTGGCTGATGGATACGTGCCATCCGCAGGAAAAGCGCTCACGGGTAATTCATCCCCTTCGCCGGCAATAATTCTTGCCAATACCTTTTGAACAAAATCCGGGGCATTACCGGAAATAGGGGGTTCAATTTCCTTATCGCCAATAGTGAAATGCGAATAGTCGAGCAATGATAAATTTTCGAGGGTTTTATCTACGGCATCAAAATTCTTTTGTACTACCTCTTCACCTTTTCTGCCATAAGTTTTACGGATCGCATTTTTTATATGACTAATAGCTTCGGCTTTGGGCATTACATTGCTGATAGCGAAAAAGCAGGTTTGTAAAATGGAGTTGATGCGGGAACCCATCCCTGTTTCTTTGGCGACTTTGGAAGCGTTGATGACATAGAGCTTAAGTTGCTTCTCAATAATTTCTTCCTGTATTTTTCGTGGCAGGTGATGCCACACATCTTCGTTTGCAAAAGGGGCATTCAATAAAAAAGTAGCGCCGTGTTGCGCATCTTTCAATATATCATATTTCTCCAAATATTGAAAATGGTGACAGGCTACAAAATTGGCCGAGTTGATAAGATAGGTGGATCGGATTGGCTTATCGCTAAACCGTAAATGCGAAACGGTTAATGATCCTGATTTTTTGGAATCATACACGAAATACCCCTGCAGGTGAATATCGGTTACATCACCAATAATCTTGATGGTGTTCTTATTGGCGCTCACCGTGCCATCGGCGCCCAACCCGAAGAATAGCCCCCGGAAAAGGTGCTGGCCTTCGAGGGAGAATGTTTTATCGTACACTAAACTGGTATGGGTAATGTCATCTTCAATACCAATCGTAAACCCTTTTTTCGGTTTATCTTTTTTCAGTTCATCAAACACAGCCATTACCATACCCGGATTAAATTCCTTGGAAGCCAAACCATAGCGGCCCCCAATCACTTTTGGCATGGTACTTTCCCATCCCGCATGTAAGGCGTTTATCACATCCATAAACAATGGTTCGCCAATGGCGCCGGTTTCCTTGCACCGGTCCAGTACTGCGATGTGCTTTACTGTTTTTGGCAGGGCGTCAATAAAATGCTTTACGGAAAAAGGCCGGTATAAATGAATGTGCAGGTAACCTGTTTTTTCCCCTTTATCGTTGAGCCAATCAACCGTTTCATGAACGGCGCCTGCTCCGGAACCCATTATGATAATGATGCTTTCAGCCCCCGCATGGCCATAATATTCAAATAGTTTATAAGCACGCCCGGTAAGCTGTTCAAAATGCCGCATAGTTTCTTCTACTATACCAGGCACTTTCCAGTGGTATTCATTACAAGCCTCCCGGCTTTGAAAATACACATCCGGGTTTTGTGCCGTGCCACGTATAAAAGGGTTCTCCGGGTTCAATGCACGGTGGCGGTGACGGGCCACATCGTTCACGTCAATCATTTTTTTAATTATTTCATCAGGTATCACCGCCACTTCATTCAATTCGTGCGAAGTACGGAAGCCATCAAAAATATTCAGGAAAGGGATATTGGATTTCAAGGTTGCAGCCGTGGCTATCATCGCCATATCATGCGCCTCCTGCGCATTGTTGCCAAACAATAGGGCGAAACCAGTACTACGGACCGCCATCACATCACTATGGTCGCCAAAGATTGACAGCGCATGTGTTGCCAACGCCCTTGCGGCAATATGAAATACCGCAGGCGTTAATTCCCCCGCTATTTTGTACATGTTGGGTATCATCAGTAATAATCCCTGCGAGCAGGTAAAGGTAGAAGCCAGTGCGCCGCCCTGCAATGCGCCGTGTATGGCGCCAGCCGCACCTGCTTCGCTTTGCATTTCAATTATCCTGGGCACTTCCCCAAAAATATTTTCTTTGCCATCACTGCTCCATTCATCGGCCCACTCGCCCATGGTGGATGAAGGCGTAATAGGATAGATAGCACACACTTCACTTGTTTTGTAAGCAATACGTACTGCGGCCTCGTTACCATCCATTATGGTAAAGGGGGAAGTTTTTTTTGCAGCACCACCGGAAGGCCCGGCTTGTGTAATGGAACTTTCCATAAACTGGTAATTTGTTATTGTTTTAAAAGCCACAAATTACAATGTCCCCCGTTCCCGAAAACTGATCAATATCAGTTTGAAAGATGATTGAAATGTGGGCGGGAACGGGTAAAAATATTTTCAAAAATGGTATGGTAGTTTTATTGTTTCCGGTAACGAGGGGCATCAGGTAAAAAAGTGGGAGGTCAGTTTGGGCATAAGGGCAATAATTTGCCTATGAGCAATCATATTGACGGAGCGATTATTTACCGGGCCGCAAACTGCACTGGTTGCGGAAAGGATATAAGCGGCGCAGGCACACAAAGATTTGAACGCCGTCAGGTGTACGATATACCACCGCTTCGATTAAAGATAACAGAACATAAAAGCGAAATAAAATGTTGCCCGCATTGCGCCTGCGAAAACAGCGGTAATTTTCCTGCCGAAGTAACGCAGCCCACTCAATA
>JANOTW010001012.1:0-13513 GCA_031416575.1 Ferruginibacter sp. | reverse complement strand
TAACTTATTAAAAAAAAAACCTTATTCTGATTATACCTATGTTTTGTATTGTAAAGAGGGAAATGATGAATTATTGAAGTTTATTGATTTCATAAAGATAATTACTCCGTCTACTTGCAAAGTATTACTTGAAACATCTGTATCAAATGATAAAATGGGGAACGAAGAAGGATACTTTTTTTTAAATAATTACTCATATTCGCACCTAAATGTTTCTAAAGATTTTAAGAGTCCTTTTCATTTATCTGAAAATGATGTACAGTTTGCAAATTATATATTATCTGTTTTTTTAGAAAAAACAGATAAGTCTTATATAAAAAAAATAATTCAAATTTATTTACATGCATTAAGTTCTCCTTTTGATTATATAAAATTTTTTCTTTTTATAACGATTGTTGAAAGTCTTATAAAAGATGATACAAATACAGGAATATCTTTTAAACAAAGTCGGCTTTTGGCAATTATTCTCGGCTATTCTGTCATTGATAGCAATCTAATATTTAAAAATTATAAAGAAATATATAAAAAAAGAAACGGGTTAGTTCATACGGGAGATTTTAAAATTGAAAGATATATAGTGGATTATCTTCACTATATAATCTGCGATTTAATTATTACCATGGTTTTAATGAATAAAAAATTAGAAGATATTTTTAGTTCAACAATACCGCTTGCGTTTGGACAGAGAGATAAACTTATTGACGAAACACATGCCGCTTTTAAAAATTCTCAAATCTTAAGAAATGGATTTGAAATTGCACAAGATTTATTTCCTAAGAATAAACAAAATCAGACAAAAAAGAAAAAATAAATGTCTACAATCAAACCATATTTACGCCTTAGCGGGTTAGAACCATTAGTAGTTCGTCCCGAAACAAATTTTGTAAATATTGGTGAGCGTACCAACGTTACCGGTAGTAAAAAATTCGCCCGTCTAATCCGGGATGGCTCCTACGAGCAGGCATTGAGTGTTGCCCGCCAGCAGGTAGAAAGCGGGGCGCAGATCATTGATATCAACATGGATGATGCATTGCTGGAAGGCGTACCCGCCATGACCATTTTTTTAAACCTGGTGCAGGCTGAACCCGATATCGCCAAAATTCCGATCATGATCGATTCTTCTAAATTCGAGATCATTGAAGCAGGCTTAAAATGTGTGCAGGGTAAATGCATTGTGAATTCCATTTCAATGAAAGAAGGCGAAGCTAAATTTATTGAGCAGGCTTTTATTTGCAAAAGTTACGGCGCATCGGTAATTGTAATGGCGTTTGATGAGGCAGGCCAGGCCGATACCAAACAACGCAAAATAGAAATTTGCCACCGGGCGTATAAGATATTAACGGAACAGGTTGGTTACGATCCGCAGGACATTATTTTTGACCCCAACATTTTCGCTATCGCCACCGGCATTGAAGAGCATAATAATTACGCCGTGGATTTTATTGAAGCAACCAAAGAAATAAAAAAATTGATGCCGCTTACCAAAGTGAGTGGTGGTGTTAGCAATGTATCTTTCTCTTTCAGGGGAAATGATCATGTACGTGAAGCCATACATAGTGTGTTCCTGTATTATGCTATAAAAGCGGGTATGGATATGGGTATTGTAAATGCAGGCCAGTTAGTGGTGTATGATGAAATAGAACCCACTTTACGGGATCTGTGCGAAGATGTGATCCTGAACCGCAACAACGATAACAATGAAGCCACTGAAAAATTAATCATACATGCCGAGAAAGTAAAAGCGAAAGGTAAGGTAGAAGTAAGGGATGAAAAATGGAGAAATGAGCCCGTTGAAAAACGACTGTCTCATTCCCTCGTAAATGGAATTACCGATTATATTGATGCGGATACGGAAGAAGCCCGCCTTCAATATCCCAAACCATTGGATGTAATTGAAGGCCCGCTGATGGATGGTATGAATATAGTAGGCGACCTGTTTGGTGCAGGCAAAATGTTTTTGCCACAGGTAGTAAAAAGCGCCAGGGTGATGAAGAAAGCGGTAGCGGTACTCACTCCTTTTATAGAACAGGAAAAAGAAGACAGGAAACAGGCGCACCTTGCGGCCGGAACCACCAATGAAGAGTCTGCTGGCGCAGCAAAGATACTGCTGGCTACTGTAAAAGGTGATGTGCATGATATTGGTAAAAATATTGTTGGCGTAGTATTGGGTTGTAATGGATATGATATTATTGACCTTGGTGTAATGGTGGCTGCAGAAAAAATATTAGACGCTGCGGTTAAAAACAACGTTGATATCATCGGCCTCAGTGGCCTCATCACTCCTTCCCTGGATGAGATGGTACATGTGGCCCACGAGATGAAACGCAGGGGAATGACACAGCCCCTGTTAATTGGTGGGGCCACTACCTCCCGTATGCATACTGCCGTAAAAATTGCACAGCAATACGACAATGGTGTAATACATGTGCTGGATGCCAGCCGCAGCGTAACCGTTGCCGGTAGTTTATTAAGCAAAGAACAAAAACCGGAGTTTATTAACGGCATTAAAAAAGAATATCAAAAATTAAAGGAGGATTTCGCCAATAAAAAAGTGATAAAAAATTACCTGCCCTTTAAAGAAGCGCAAAAGAATACCGCTAAAATTGATTGGGATAATTTCACCCCTGTTGCCCCTTCATTTACCGGTACAAAAATTTTTCATAATTATGACCTTGCTGAAATAGCGGGGTACATTGACTGGCAACCATTTTTTATTGCCTGGGAAATGCATGGCAAATTTCCACAAATATTAAGCGATGAAATAATTGGAACAGCGGCCACACATTTATACAAGGATGCATTAAAATTATTGAAACAAATTATTGATGAAAAATGGCTGACGGCAAGAGGGGCTATTGGATTTTGGCCTGCCATCAAAACTGCACCTGATACCATTACTGTGCAAACTGAAGAAGGAAACATCCACCTCGAATTTTTGCGCCAGCAAATAAAGAAAGCCGCAGGCCAGCCAAATTTTTCTTTAGCGGATTTTATAAGGGATGAGGTAAGAGGCGCTGATTATATCGGTGCATTTGCTGTAACGATTGAAGGTATAGAACCGCATATCAAAATGTTTGAGCAAAACCTGGATGATTATAATAAAATAATCCTGCAGGCATTGGCGGACCGCTTAGCCGAGGCCTTTGCCGAACTGCTGCATAAAAAAACAAGGCTTAAATACTGGGGTTATGCAACCGAAGAACATTTATCCAATGAGCAATTGATCAGGGAAGAATACCTGGGTATTCGTCCTGCACCTGGTTATCCCGCCTGCCCGGATCATACAGAAAAATATAAGCTGTTTCTTCTGCTGGGAGGCAAGGAAGCCACTGGCATTACCCTTACAGAATCTTTGGCGATGTACCCGGCATCTTCTGTTTCAGGCTGGTATTTTGCTAACCCTGAAAGTAAATATTTTGGCGTAGGTAAAATAAGCGAAGATCAACTGAATGATTATGCGGAAAGAAAAGGTATGCCATTGAATGAAGCCCGCAGATGGCTGAGCCCGATATTGGAATAAAACATAACAGGGATTAAGTATTTGGTTTCCAATTTATTGTCCAGGCTAAGAAGCAATAGGCATCATCGTTGCATCGCCCTCTTGTACCAAATACCTATGTGGATCTTTTCCCGCGTTTTATATAAAGCACCCCTTGCCTCGTAATTATCCTGAGCCAAAACTATACCGTCAGTAGTAGTTTTGGCTCAGGATAAGAGACATATCACAAGCCAAAAGTGTCTTTTTTTTTGAATTTTGGCTCAGGATAAATACTGTTGGCATCTACAGGATGGTTGGTAGTTACTGTAGTTGTTATTTGGCAATCCGTTCACTGCTGTCTTTAAAAAAGCCAATTGGGGTATTGGTTAGTTTTAAACTTCTTTTACATTTACAACACCTTTCAACATCTCTCAAAAAGCCGAACCATCTGTACTTATTTTATTAACATTAATAAGTTATTATATGAAACGGATTTTACATTTTGCTACTGTTGCTACTTTCTTTGTTTATGTTTTTCCCGAATATTCTAATAAGCTGGATTGCGCCATCTACTCAAATTTAAAAGTGCACGAAAGCACAGCCAACATGCTTTTGGTATTTATGAATTGGTATTAAGTTTGGGCGTTGCTTTTCCGGATTAAGGAAAAGTGACAAATAATCTCTAAATTGGTCACTTAATTTTTTTTATCATGCGTATCATTTCCTACAACGTAAACGGCATCCGTGCCGCATTAAAGAAAGGTTTTATTGATTGGTTGAAAACCAACCCGGCGGATATCATCTGCCTGCAGGAAACAAAGGCCACAAAAGACGATGTGGATGCAAAACAACTCGAAGCATTGGGCTTTCATCACCATTGGTTCAGCGCTCAAAAAAAAGGCTATAGCGGCGTGGCTGTTTTTACGAAAATAAAACCTGATAATGTTTGCATCGGGTGTAATATTCCTGTAAGCGATGCCGAAGGAAGGGTGATACAATTGGATTTTGGTGATATCCGGCTGATCAATGCCTACTTCCCTTCCGGTACCAGTGGCGATCTTCGCCAACAATTTAAATATGAATGGTTAGATGAGTTTCATGCTTACCTGGATAAACTAAAGAAAAAATATCCCAAATTAATTTTATGTGGTGACTACAATATTGCCCATGAAGAAATTGACATTCATGACCCCAAAGGAAACAAAAACAGTAGTGGTTTTTTACCCCGGGAAAGGGAATGGATGACCAAATTTTTAGGCAGCGGATGGATAGATACCTTCCGCGTATTTCACCAGGAGCCCCATCGCTATAGCTGGTGGAGCCAGCGTTTCCCCAGTGTACGGTTGAACAACAAAGGATGGCGCATTGATTATATAACGGTAACGGGGCCCCTAAAAAATCAGTTAGTGGATGCGGATATTTACCCCGATGTAAAACACAGTGACCATTGCCCTGTTTATTTGGAAATTAAGACCTGATCAGGCTGCACGGATTAACCGCACAATAGTTATAACTTACCGGCTGTGAGGTGATAAAATAATTAAGCGCATCTGTATCTTTGTTTTATGATTATTTACAACGTAACAATTAAAGTTGATTCATCCATACAAAACGAATGGCTTACCTGGCTGAAAGAAGAGCATTTACCCGATATATTGAATACAGGCTGTTTTACCAATGCCAATATTTTGCGGTTACTGGAAACAGATGATTCCGAAGGGCCTACCTATGCCATACAATACCATGCGGAAAGTAAAGCACTGTACAACCTGTATATTGAAAAATTTGCCGGCTTCATGAGACAAAAATCATTTGATAAATGGGGCGATCAATTCATTGCTTTCAGGACGGTAATGCAGGTTGTTAACTAAATGTGCAAAATAAAATAAATCGCTTTCGTTAAATAAAAAATTTTCCTATATTCACGGCAAATCCGCATGGGCAGCGGATTTACCATCAATGACCGCTGAAACCATTGCCAGCAAAGCGTTTCAGCAGTTTCAGGTGGCTGCACCCCTCTCCATTATAAATCACCTGTTTGCGTAAACCCCTTATTCCTTGCGGTTTCCAGCGTTTTTTACACAATAAAAATAAGAGAAAAAATTTTGTTGCAATTAAAAACCGTCTATATTTGTTGCAGTAAAACTTTCAAAAAACTTAATTATGAACAAAGCAGAATTAATCGCAAAAATCGCTGATGATGCAGGCATTACAAAAACACAGGCTAATGCAACTGTAGATTCTTTTGTAGAAGCAGTAACAAAAACTTTAAAAGGTAATGGCAAAGTTACTTTAGTTGGATTTGGCACTTTCTCCGTATCAAAGAGAGCAGCCCGTAACGGACGTAACCCACAAACAGGCGCTGTTATTAAAATCAAAGCTAAAAAAGTAGCTAAGTTTAAAGCCGGTAAAGAATTGTCTGCTAAACTGTAATGATTGCCCAACCTCATTAAAAAAAGCAAGACACAATAGTATGTCTTGCTTTTTTATCTTATTCAACTTCACAAAAATTACATACAATTATGGGACGCGGAGATATTAAAACAAAAAAAGGTAAAATTGCTAAAGGTTCTTTTGGAAAATCAAGACCTGCAAAACCAGCGAAGAAAGCTGCGGTTGAAGTATCAGTAACAAAAAAGACCGTGTAAGTTGATTGGGTTGATAAGTTGATTGGTGTAACGCAGTTAACTTATCAACCCAATCAACTTATCAACTTTATTAATCATCAAGGTGCAAGCCTTTCTATTTTCCAGGTTCCCGCTTCCTGCAAAGTATATTGCAAACGATCGTGTAAACGGCTGGATCTTCCCTGCCAAAATTCTATCACCCCTGGCTTTACACGATAGCCGCCCCAATGCTTCGGACGTGGTATAGGTTGATCCGAAAATTGTTGCTGATACTTCAACACATTTTCTTCGATCACTTCTCTTTTTTCTATTACGGTGCTTTGAGGTGATGCCCAGGCGCCAATCCTGCTACCTTCGGGCCTTGATGCAAAGTAGCTGTCACTTTCTTCGCTGCTTACTTTTTCCACTACGCCTTCAATTCTTATCTGCCGTTCCAGTTCTTTCCAAAAAAAAACCAGGTAAGCCCGGGGATTATGAGCCAGTTCATTTCCTTTGTTACTGGTATAGTTGGTAAAAAATACAAAACCATTTTCATCATATCCTTTCAGCAAAACGATCCTTGCTGATGGTTTACCATCCAGGGTAGCTGTTGCCAGTGTAAAGGCATTCACTTCATCTATGGAACTATTAAACGCATCCTGCCACCATTTGCCAAACTGTGTAATAGCATCAGCTTCCACCTCCGTTTCAATTAAGGATTGCAGCATATAATCTTTTCTTATATCGGTTATATTAGTCATTGTAAAAATATTTGAATCGTAAAGTTGAACTAATTAGTGAATATAAAAAAAGTATCTTCATAACTACGGGAAGATACTTTTCGATTATTTTTTTACAATGCCCGCATACCCATCGTTCTCATGGTCAAGTACATAAAGCACCAGAGGCCTGCAAGCCTTTTCCCGTTCATTTTAAATGGGTAGGATTATTTTTTTGTTTCATCCAGTCTAATTCCTGTTCGGCATTTGCCAAAAGGCTTTCCAGCTCCGCAATAAGGCTGGTTTGTTGCTGTAGCTGCAGGTTCCGGTTATTCATATCAAGCAACTGAGTTTGCAGGCCTGTTAGTTGTGATTGCAAATAAGCATGATCTATTTTAAGGCTTTCAAATTGCCGCTCCACACTAACGGTAACGGCATTACCTGCCTGCTGTTGCCTTCCTGTTGCCATGTAAACAGATCCAGCTACCTGTTGTTGCAATTCATTTATATAACGATGTAATTCCTTTAACTCCATTAATTGGTTATCCAGGCCGCTCCTGTATTCATTTGCCTCCGATAACATTGTTTGCAGCATCTCAATTTCATTATCCCTGCTGTTTATTATTTTAGCATATTCTTCCAGCCTTGCTTCCTGGCTTTTGTTTTCAGCCAACAGTTTTTTCAACGCTGTCAATAAATCAATATCGCCTGTATTATTCATTGTTACTTTTTATAATGCCCGGCTGGTAATGCATACTCATCAAATATAAACTTACTATCCTCAAAATTAAAAAAAACTCTTTTACCTTTTTTTAAAGCTGAGGTATTTATTCGTACAAACAAAAAAGCTTCCGAAACTAAACGGAAGCTCTTTCATTATGAGTATTTTGTAATTAACCTTCTACCAATGTTCCCACTTTTTCACCGGTCACCACTCTTGACAAATTACCCGGTTTGTTCATATCAAATACAATGATGGGTAATTCATTTTCCATGCACAAAGTAAAAGCGGTCATATCCATTACTTTTAAATTTTTGTTGATGCATTCGGTAAAAGAAATACTTGAATACTTTGTGGCAGCAGGATCTTTTTCCGGATCGGCTGAATAGATACCATCTACCCTTGTTCCTTTTAAAATTACCTCAGCCTGTATTTCTATAGCTCTTAAAGAACCAGCCGTATCGGTTGTAAAATATGGATTGCCTGTGCCTGCGCCAAAGATCACTACCCTTCCTTTTTCCAAATGCCTGATTGCCCTGCGCCGGATATATGGCTCAGCAATTTGTTCCATTTTGATTGCGCTTTGCAAGCGTGTGTAAACCCCCGCCTTCTCTAATGCGCTTTGCAATGCCATTCCGTTAATAACGGTTGCAAGCATCCCCATGTAGTCTCCCTGTGCCCTTTCAATGCCTGTTTCAGCCTCGTTCATTCCACGGTAAATATTGCCGCCCCCTATTACAATGGCAACCTGTACACCTAATTCAACTATACTTTTTATATCCTGGGCGTAGCGGGCCATTACCTGGCTGTCTAAACCAAAATTTTTATCTCCCATTAATGATTCACCGGAAAGTTTGAGAAGTATGCGCTTGAATTTGGGTGCCATTGGTTTCAAAATTTTTGCGAAGATATATTTTTAAAATTGTTTCACTGCCTTTATTGAATAGATCACAGGCATTTTTTCATCCATATTTTTAATCCTCCACATTTTATCAGTACCCTGTTCCAGATTATTAAAACAATTGTAAGGAGAATAAGGAAATTGACCCAACTTAAGGATGGCTATGTTATTTTGTAGTAAATGCGGGAAATATTATTGAAAATAAAGTTTGCACCTAATAGCAATTATTGCTTATTTTCTTTGCAAACCCTGGCCTCATCACTTATATCCACGCCTTTAATTTATAACAAAAGGAAAGATGCACAATGGTATGCCGTAGAAGAGAGTGAAAAAGTACTAAGTATTTTGTTATAAAGTATATAGAGTAGCCGGCGGGGTTATTAGATATGGTTGAAAAATTGCCGAGTCATTATTTTGAAGGTTATTTTAACAACATAATTAATGATCCCCAATGGTATGCCGTACAAGAGAGTCCCGATGCAGCACACAAACCTTACTCGGGATAAGGATGGCACAACGATGCTTAATTGAAACACAATTGCCGGGTTAAAAAAAATATAACAAGCGCCCTACTTTACGAAAGGCGGAAAGTTGTAAATGTATCTTACAATAAAAACTTTATTAGCGCATTAAAAAAGCGAAACTTCCGTTTCGCTTTTTTAAAGATATGTTGAGGAAATTATCCTAATGCTACTCTTTTAAATTCAATCACTTTTAATTCAGCATCTACATTTTTCAAATAATCAGCTACGCTTTTGCTGTTATCTTTTACAAATGCCTGTGCCATTAAAGTATTATCCTTAAAGAATTTATTTACTTTTCCTAAAGCGATCTTTTCCGCCATTTCAGCGGGCTTACCTTCTGCCTTGATTTGCTCAATGGCAATATCCCTTTCTCTTGCAATTGTTTCAGGAGCAATAGAAGTTTCGTCAACTGCTAAAGGATTCATAGCAGCAATTTGCATGGCTACATCTTTACCAGCATCAGCAGCGTCTTTATTAAAACCTACCAATACACCCATACGGTTCGAACCATGTATGTAAGATGCTACGTAAGCTGCTTCTACCCGCTCAAATTTCATGGCGATCTTTTCACCGATGGCAGCTAATTTATCATTGATCAGTTCAGATACTTTCGTTCCGCTAATTTCAACTTCATTTAACTCTTCCGCAGATTTTACATTGTTATCAATTGCCGCATTCATTATGCTTTGGGAAAAAGCTACGAATTCAGCATTCTTGCTCACAAAATCAGTTTCACAACTAATGCAGACGATCATGCCGGTTTTGTTATCAGCGGTTGTTTTCGCTAATATCACGCCTTCTTTTGCTTCCCTGTCGCTACGCTTGGCTGCAACCTTTTGACCTTGTTTACGCAACCAGTCAATAGCAGCTTCAAAATCGCCATTGCTTTCTGTTAATGCTTTACGGCAATCTAACATGCCGGCGCCGGTTGACTGGCGCAATTTATTGATATCCGCTGCTGTTATTGTAGCACTCATGATAATATGTTTAAATGCAAAAATCCATCCGTTGTTACACAAATGAATTTTTGTAAAATTATAAGATGTGAATTAAAGAACTAAACGTTGAAGTGGGTCCCGACTCATGGGATTAAAATAACACAACGATTTGAGTAGTACAATTGCTGGTTACAAAGATAAACCGAATACTCCGCTGCAATCTCCTCCGTTTCCTTCCTCCCGGGGTTCCCGATAGGAAACGAACGAAGTTCAGGGAGGGGCTGCTTTTTACCTTGGCCCGCCAGTTCCACCACCACCTGCCGGCCTTCTGCCACCAGCACCAGGGCCGGGCACACGGCGTTTGGTTGGCGCAGCACCTCTTGCTCTTTTATTCCTGTCATCACCGCCATCCGCCTTTTGTTCAAAACGGCTCGCTTTTGCCTCCGCACTTTCTTCACTTTCGCCGCTGTTGTCATCGTCATCCTTTTCTGCCTGGCGTTCCGCCAAACCATCCGCGATAGCTGCCGCAATGTAGTTTACAATGATAGCGATTGATTTGGTCGCATCATCATTCGCAGGGATAGCGAATTCAACTTTATTAGGATCGCAATTGGTATCTACCATTCCAAATGTGGTGATGTTCAATCGCTTTGCTTCCGCCAATGCAATGTGCTCATGCCCTATATCCACCAGGAATAAAGCGGCAGGTACACGGCTTATCTGTGCGATACCGCCTAACACTTTTTCCATTTTATCCTTATCACGGGTAAGTGTTAAACGCTCTTTTTTTGTCAGGTTATCAATGCTTCCGTCATTCAGCATTTTTTCGATGCTCTGCATTTTTTTAACACTCTTACGGACAGTGTTGAAATTGGTAAGCATCCCACCTAACCAACGCTCTGTTACGAAAGGCATGTTGATGCGCTTCGCACAATCAGAAACGATTTCCTTCGCCTGCTTTTTAGTAGCCACAAACATTATTTTCTTGCCGCTTTTCGCGATTGATTTCAATGCGGCGGCGGTTTCCTGTAAACCTTCTACGGTTTTGTTCAGGTCAATAATGTGAATACCTTTTTTCTCGGCAAAAATGTAAGGCAACATTTTAGGGTTCCACTTCTTTTTTAAATGACCAAAGTGAACACCTGCTTCAAGAAGTTGCTGTTGTAAGGAAGTATTATTTTCCATTGTATTTATTTGAAATAGTTTTTTAAATTATGTTCATAGTTGATGGTTCATGGCTACCAACCATCAACTATCAACCCTTTATTAACGTTTACTGAACTGGAAGCTCTTTCTTGCTTTTTTGCGACCTGGTTTCTTACGTTCTACAGCACGCGGATCTCTTTTTAGCAATCCTGCTGCTTTCAATGCCGGACGATAATCCGCACTTACTTCGAGCAATGCACGGGCAATACCCAATTTGGTTGCTTCTGCCTGGCCTTTGATACCACCACCCTGCGCATTAACAACGATATCAAATTTGTCAGCGGCTTCTACTGTTCTAAGTGGGGCTTCTACCTGGTTTTGGAGGTAAACTAAAGAGAAGTAATTTTTGTAATCTTTGCCATTGATCGTTATTTTACCATCCCCCTTGCTTAAGAACACACGGGTTACAGCTTCTTTACGACGGCCAACTGCGTTTTTTTGCTTTTCCATTATATAAATTATTATTTATTCCCCTTCAGGGGATAGGGGTTTAAAATTTAAGTTCAACGGGTTTTTGTGCTCCATGCGGATGTGCCGTACCCACATATACAAACAGTTTTTTGTACATCTTACGGCCTAAACGATTTTTTGGCAACATTCCTTTGATCGCTCTTTCGATGACCACTTCGGGCCTGCGCTTTAAAAGGTCTTTGGCAACTTCTTCTTTTCGGCCACCGGGGTAACCACTAAAGTTGTCATAGATCTTTTCGTCCATCTTATTGCCGGTAAGTTTTACCTTATCACAATTAGTTACAATTACAAAATCCCCGCAATCAACGTGGGGAGTGTAATAGGCTTTATTCTTTCCGCGTAGAATCGCCGCTATCCTTGAACACATACGGCCAACGGTTTGATTAGTACTATCAATCACATACCAGTTGTGAATAACGGTAGCCTCGTTCGCATGTTTGGTGGTGAAATGTAGTTTACTCATTGTATTTATTTTTAAGTGATGCCTTCGCTATCCCGGAGGCTTTTTTTAATGGACGGCGAAGGTAGGCCCCTATATTATAATTTCCTATAAAAAGGGGATATATTTTTATGGCAGCTTTGTAAGTAATTGGTTTACAGTAATTATTTTCATCAAAAAAAATAATTGGTTACAATGGAAGTTGCCGTTTCTGGCAAAATTTAGAAAATTTCGCTTAATAACAGAGCCTGCTTTCATTAATGCAAATAAAAACAGCCCTTGAAGGGCTGCCCAGTAGTTGCAGTAGGGATTTAATATTTTTAACCGGAAAGCCGGGTCTGACAGTTATTGTACTATAAACTATATTTCCTGATAAACTATTTAGGTGAACTATTTAAAATAACCTGATAGTGTAAGTTTCAAAATTCATGTTGGTATCACAAAGAGGGAAATCCCTGTAATTGGAAAGGTGAAAACACCCTTTTATAAAAAAAAACAAGGTTTTAATGGTTTATATATTAAGCAGTTGACAATAAGTTCAAAAGTCCTTGCGATGCTCCCGGGGCAATTGAAAACCTTAACTAAATGACATTGCCCTAAAGGAGCTATAACACGCAAATTGAATTACCCCTTTTATTGAAATATACAGGGTTGTCAATGTAAGCCATCTGATGCTTTTTTACAAATAACGTGGGTAAAGATCCCCAATGGTATTCAGTACACGAGTGCGACGCAACGATGCTTAATCAGGGACGTGATGCCTGGACAATAAAAAAAAAGCATGCACTTTAAACTCAGAGCTATTTGCCTGTCGCAGTTTTACGTGCATGCTTTTTTATTTTTATTGACCAAACAATTGAACCCTGATTAAGCATCGTTGCGTCGCACTCTTGTACATTTGATTTACATGGCAGCACTTTCAATTTGCGAAAACGCATTTGATTTGTGAAGCTGCGTAAGGAGTTTTGAAAGTAGTAACCGATAGTCGGCCACAAATGGCCACAAAAAAAAACGCCTCGATAATGAAGCGTTTTTAATTTTTTTGAAATGAATTTTATAGGATAGTGTAGGTAAAATAACCTGCATTGCCCATATAAAGTTTAATCTCGTGCGTGCCTGCTGTAATTGAAATATTATCCCCGCCTGAATCCAGGCTGCCATTGGCGCCGGTATCCCCATAGTTTAAACTCCATCCCCCATTTGCCCTGAATTTAAAACCTCCGTTAGCTGCGGCCACGATTGTTCCTTTCCAGACATTGGAACCTGCATCATATACCATGTTTACATCACCGCCCCAGCCATTGAAATCACCAATCATACCCCATGTTGTTTTTGTTGCAACCCATGTATTAGCGCCGGTATTTGCTTCTAAACGATAATACCCCGCACCTGGAACTATTATATCGCCGCCGCTTGCACTTAACTTACCGGCACCCGCATCTCCAAGGGCATTGCTCCAATCGGGGCCCGTAGTAAATTTGAATTTATAGCTTCCGCCCGCAGGAATATT
>JANOTW010001011.1:0-4668 GCA_031416575.1 Ferruginibacter sp. | reverse complement strand
ACAACTTATTATTTGAGGAAACCAGTTATCAGTTGATTGGATTTTTAAGGCGTGGCGAGGAACTTCAGGCTGTATTAAAACAAGCATTTGTTATCTCAGATGCTTTGGTAGATTTATCTGCTGTAAAAGAGTTTTTAGAATTCAATGGTTTTATAAATATCAAAAGAAACGATTATTATAACAAGGAATTGGGACTTATATTAGAAGATATCCATGATGAAAATGTGATTATGAACAGCGGAATTATGTTTTTTATTGATACTGTTTTTTACATTGATTTAGAGCGTAAATAAATTTATGTAAAATTTAATCGGAACACATGCCGATTGTAGAAAGGTTGAACATTGTTATACGCTGCTGGTTGAAACCCAGGCAGCGGCAACGCAGCTACCTACCTGGGCAAAAAAGAACTGTTTCGTGTGCCACGAACCAAGGCCAGGAAATAGTTAGACTTCCAAATTTCCGATTTTTCCTTGTCCCAGGTAATTTGCTTAAAGTTATTTTGTCTTACTAATTTGTCAAAAATTTGAACTTAACGCTTTTAACAACTTAATTATGGAAAAGTCTGCAGGAATTCCGCTTGGTCAATGGTCGGGAAGTGATGCGACCAAAGAACTAACTGAAACACTTAAAAAATTCAATGAGTCCAGTGGAAAGCAAACCCGACAAATGGTTATTTTGACTTGGGTGATTGCTATTTTAACTTTCTTCATGCTTATAGGACTAATTGTTCAAATTTACATGGCTGCCTGCAAAGTAATTGTGTGAGTTTTATATTCCGGCCGGAAGTCTTCTTTGTCACTATTTCATAGTGTCGTTATAAAACCCCAGCCGTGGTTCGTGTCCTCACGAACCACTCCATCAAAATACTATTCGATATTTCTCAAAGGATTTCCAATGTCTTTTAATTTTATTTATAATCACCTAAATATCACCAGCGTTGTTTTTCATGGGGACAAGAACCAGGTCAGCGGTAACAATAAGACACAGGGCTGGAGCCCTGCGTTTGGGGGGATGGTGGGGGGATATGAAAGCCAGGGCTTTTAAGTTGATCAATGCTCAGGGATGTAGGGCCTTCCTTCTCTTATTGATTTTGCTGATAACCTCTTTGGTATTGTCAATAACAGCCTGCATCCTTTCCTTTTTTGAAAGGTGCTTTGTTTTTTCATAAGCTTTTTCTTTCCATTCCCAAACTTCAAGCTGTGCTTTTGATATTTTATGTTCCATAGTCAATTAATTCCAATGGTGTAATAATGCGGATGTTCTTTAAATAATTGTTGGCAAGGTTCACCGATATCACTTTTCTTTCCCTGTTAATATTAGCAAGGTGTTTATAATTCCAGCTTACCAGGTAATCAATATAGTGGATGACAGCGCATGCAATATGCAACGCATCAAACTTTTTCTTTTCCGGTATTACGCCGTTAGTGATGTAGCGTTCTGCCAGGACATCAATTTGTTCAGGGGCTTTCCAGTTCAATAATGTCAATATTGTATTCACTTATCACATTTAAAAGGCGCTCTTTTTTATCCGTGTCTTTTGGCTGCAAAATCTCTTCAATAACGAAAGGGGAAACAAATGTTTTGTAAACTCCGGTCCTAATAAAGTTATTAAACAAATCGGCAGTGATTTCCTTTTTTTCAGGCGCATCATCTGCAAAAAGAAAATTTATTACTGATGTGTCCAGATATATACTTACCATAATACAAATGTAACCCACATTATAGTTAACCAGAAAAAAACAGTCCTGGCGGGGCTTTCATTTATTATAGTAAAATAATTCATTTCGCTACAGGCCGGTGGGGCGCAACCTTGGAAAGTAGAATGTTTCGGTAATTCATCAACCACTGAGGCAAAAATTGTTGTCCGAACAAAGAATCAGCTATGGTCATCATTCTTGCATCGCCCTCTTGTACCGCATACCTATGTGGAGCTTTTATTGTGTTATAGGTTAACCGGCATTTCTTTTGTTTGTTTTGATTTTATTAGAAGTGGAGTTTAGTAACACAGGGGTACAGGGCTGGAGCCCTGCGCCTGAGGGTGAGTTGCATGTTTTGGCTACACACCAACCGCGGAGGCAGATTAAGCATTATATTTACCGCCACTTATCCAACAATACAATGCCCTTAAGCTGGAATGAAATAAAAAGCCGGGCCATTACTTTTAGTAAAGAATGGCAGGATGAAAATAGTGAAGACGCAGAAGCTAAAAGCTTTTGGGATGGTTTCTTCGATGTGTTTGGCATTGGCCGCAGGCGGGTTGCCACCTTTGAGCAACAGGTAAAAAAACTCAACGACAAACAAGGTTACATTGATCTGCTATGGAAAGGCGTTATCCTCATCGAACATAAAAGCCGTGGCAAAGACCTGGAGAAGGCCTATCAGCAGGCCAAAGAATATTTTCCCGGATTAACAGAAAAAGAATTGCCCCGCTATATTCTTGTAAGCGATTTTGAACGGTTCAAATTGTACGATCTTGAAGATGGGCAGCAATACGAATTTAAGCTACCGCAACTCATTGACCATGTTCACCTTTTTGGGTTTATTGCTGGCTATCAAAAACGCACCTACAAAGAACAAGACCCTGTAAACATTGAGGCTGCCGAACTAATGGGCAAGCTGCATGATAAATTAAAAGCCATCGGCTACGAAGGCCATGCTTTAGAACTGTACCTCGTTCGCCTGGTGTTTTTATTATTTGCTGATGATACCAATATTTTTGAGAAAGGTATCTTTTACGATTACCTCGACCTTACAACAGAAGAAGATGGCAGCGATCTTGCCGCCACGCTTTCCCAACTGTTTGAAGTGTTAAATACACCCAAAGAAAAACGCCTGCGTAATATCAACGAAAGCCTGAATGCTTTTCCTTATGTAAATGGGAAACTGTTTGAAGAGCATTTGTCCACCGCCGCCTTTGATAGCCAGATGCGAAAGATTTTAATGGATTGCTGCCTGCTCGACTGGGGCAAAATATCACCTGCCATCTTTGGCTCACTGTTTCAAAGTGTAATGGATGCAAAGGCACGGCGCAACCTGGGTGCACATTATACCAGCGAAAAAAACATCCTAAAGCTTATTAAGCCGTTGTTTTTGGATGAACTAACGGCGGAGTTTAGCAGCATTAAAGACAGTAAGGCAAAGCTGCATAAGTTTCATGACAAGATCAGCAACCTCCGTTTTTTAGACCCGGCCTGCGGCTGTGGCAACTTTTTAATAATTGCCTACCGGGAGCTGCGCCTGCTGGAAATAGAGATCATCAAACAAAGGCTGAAGCTGGAAGGCTTTAGGGAAGAAGTGCTGCGGGAAGCTAAAATGGATGTAGGCTACCTGGTACAATGCGATGTAGATAAATTTTACGGAATCGAGTATGAGGAGTTTCCGGCACAGATTGCGCAGGTAGCGATGTGGCTGGCCGATCACCAGATGAACCAACTGGTGAGCAATACTTTTGGAGAATATTTTGTGCGCCTGCCCTTGCGCAAAAGCGCCACCATTGTACATGGCAACGCTTTGCGTACCGACTGGCAAAGCCTGATTGACCCCATGCCCTGGGAAAAGGGGCAACACAAGTATGATTATATTTTGGGGAACCCGCCGTTTATAGGGGCTATGGTGATGAATGATGAACAAAGAAGCGATTTGGAATTTATTTTTAATGGAGAAATAAAAGGCTATGGAGTATTAGATTATGTTTCTGCTTGGTATTTAAAAACAGCAAAATATCTTAGCCAATATAACTTGGTGAACAATGAAGTTAAAAGTTTACCTGATCAACGGTTGAGTCGCACTCTTTTACAAGATAACCATGTACAGCAAACAAAGGCAGCGTTTGTAAGCACTAACTCAATTTGCCAAGGCGAACAAGTCGGCATTTTGTGGAGAAAAATAATAAATTACTACGGTGCTAAAATAAATTTTGCATATAAAACTTTTCGATGGAATAATGAAGCAAAGGGCGTGGCTGCTGTTCATTGTATAATAGTTGGATTCGCAACAGTAGATGTAAGACCTAAAAGATTGTTTGAGAACGAAAATCTAAAGTCAGAACCATTAGAACTTATTGTACAGAATATCAACTCTTATTTAGTAGAAAGTAAACAAATTTTTTTAGAGAATAGAAGTGCGCCGATTTGTCAAGTTCCTCCAATGAGTTTTGGAAGCATGCCCAGAGATGGAGGGAATTTGATTTTTGAGGAAAAGGAAAAGGAAATGTTTTTGAAAGCTGAACCAATGGCTGCAAAATGGATAAGACCCTATACTGGAGCCCAAGAATTCCTTAAAGGATACATTAGATATTGTTTATGGTTAAATGAGATTGCACCCAATGAATTGAGGGTATTGCCAGAAATTATTAAAAGGGTGGAATTAGTTAAAAAGTTTAGGCTAGAAAGCAAAGCTTCGACGACAAGGAAATTTGCTAATGCCCCTACTTTATTTTGTCAAATTGCTCAACCATCATCTAATTATTTATTAGTACCCCGTGTTTCATCTGAAAGAAGAAGATATATTCCAATAGGTTTTGTTTCAAAAGACGTAATCGCAAATGATCAAGTGTTAACTATTGCTAATGCAACTCTATATCATTTTGGCGTCTTGAACACTGATATGCATATGGCTTGGGTAAAGTTCACATGTGGAAGATTAAAAAGTGATTTTAGATACTCA
>JANOTW010001010.1:0-4410 GCA_031416575.1 Ferruginibacter sp. | reverse complement strand
CATTACCTGAAAAATTAAATCTCACAAAAATTGAAATAAATGCAGGTCGTTCTTCTCAAGCGACACTTTTAAGCAGAAGTGAAATAACTTATGAAGCCGTTTATCTATCACCAGCATTAATTTCAAAAATTGACTTGCAGAAAGTTAGCCGCAACCAAATTTATCAAACAGAACTTTTTGCAAAATAATGGCTGAAAAGAAAAGAGTTTATCCCAAAGAATTTTTAGGGTACGTTCAATCAATAACTAACAAAAGGGCAAAAGTTGTTATTGACCATATCTTAGCTTATGGCTTTATTACAACCGCAGACCTTGAAAATACTTATGGCTACAATCATCCACCAAGAGCAGCCAGAGATGTTCGTGAGGCAGGTATTCCTCTTGAAACTTTTAAAATAAAATCCAAAGACGGAAAAGCAATTGCTGCTTATAAATTTGGAGACCTTGCAGCATTGCAGACTAATCAAGTTGCAGGGCGTATTTTATTTTCTAAAGACTTCAGGCATAGTTTGTATGAAGCATGTGGTGGACGCTGCCAGGTTTGTAACGGAAAATTTGAAGAACGATACTTACAGGTTGACCATAGAGTTCCTTATGAAGTAGGCGGCAATTTAACAGACAGGGAACCCGAACATTTTATGTTATTGTGCGGTTCTTGCAACAGAGCAAAATCATGGAGTTGTGAACATTGCGACAATTGGAAAACTGCAAAGAAGCCACCAGTTTGTATGCAATGTTATTGGGGAAGTCCTGAAAACTACAATCACATTGCAATGGAACAAGTAAGACGACTTGACCTGCAATGGGATGGTGAAGAAATCAAATATTATGACGCTTTAAAAATTATTGCAGACAATAATAAAATTGAACTTCCAGAATTTATCAAACAAGTTATTGCAGACAGGACAAAGCGGAAGAAGTAACAACTACGCCTTTCATGGGGTTTGCTTCTATGATGGCAGACGAAGTAACAATCGGCTTCAAATCGCTATCAGCTATTATCCAGCTTGACGTAATTCCATTTAGCTTTTTGTTGCTATCTTCAACTTTTAAAAATATCCAGGTATTGGTTACGGGCTGACGGTTTTTCAAATGCCCCACCTGACAGCAATACCTGTTCGTTGTACGCAATATGACCGCTGACACTCTAATGAAACAAGACTGTATTGACAAGATCTGTAATTTGCCTCTAACATTTAAGCAAGTTGACAAATCCTTGAATGCATTACTGACTGAAACAAAATTTCAATTTTTTTATAAAGAAATAAGTATTGCTGACATTATTCAATATTTGCAAATCCATCCAGACTTGTTAGACGTTTGGAAACAGTATTCCGATGACAAAAGAACATCAGGTGGTTTTTATTATCATTCAAAATATATTGGTTCAATAGACCACATAACATTTGACAAGACCTTCACTTCTGACACAGCAGCATGTGCTGAATATATTTTAAGAGAAATTTCATATTGGCTGCAAATAAAGTATGAGTGAAAAAACAATAACTATATTATCTATTGACTTTTTGATTTTTATTTTGCTATTGAAAATTGTATTCGGCAATTTTAATCAAATCAAAAAGTGCTTCTACTATTTGATAAAGCCAGACATCCTATCAATTATTCAAAAAGATTTCGACAATGATTTTAATTATACATACAAATTTCTGTTCGTTGTTATTATAATCGTTGTTCTCGGACTTATTGAGTTTGCCTTTTTTTATTAATGAACTTCCTAAGTGACAAAGAAGAATACTGCGTACAACAACTAAGGCTTCGTCGGGCCTGAAAGGCCAACGATGAAGCCTTAGTTGTACGGAACCGGCGATATGAAGTAGGGGCGCCACTGTATGGGGTTTGCTATAGGGTACGTATTTTTGAGCTTTTCTGGTGGAGTATAATGGAGTAGCCTTTGTTGGTTTTTTCTCCGGTGAAGGCCGCTGCCGTGGTTCGTATCCCCACTAACCACACCCTGAAAATACTGACTATTATTTCTGGAGTATTGCTGACTGACCCAGTACAATTGACAAAATGGTTATTGACGCAAAAGTGAGACGTGAGACAAGCCAGCAGGCAACAAAAGTATTGATGCAAGTGGGGCATGACGTTGTTAACTTCAGCTGCAGTACGCTGTCAGCAGCAGTTCCGGCTGACGGAATGCTAACTGACTTTTTGTTGTTATCTTCAACTTTTAAAACAATCCAGGCATTGGTTCCGGGCAGACGGTTTTTAAAAACCGCACCAGACAGCAATACCAAAACGTTGGCAACAAGTTTACAACTATTTACATTAAATTAGTTTGTTTACCTTTATACAATGATTTACGGAAAAGAAATAATTAGAAATATGATTCTTAACAGAGTTAAGCAAAAGGATCCTAGTGCTGAGATTATATTATTTGGCTCAAGAGCAAGATCACAAGAAACTAATGATTCTGATTGGGATATTTTAATATTGCTAAATAATGCAGAAGTTTCTCGTAAACTTGAAAAAGAATTTCGTGACGAACTTTATAATATTGAACTTGAAATTGGAGAACCTATTTCTACTTTTGTTTTTTCCAAATTGGATTGGGAAGGCAAACATAAATATACCCCACTTTATCAGAATATTAAACGAGATGGAATTAATTTGATATGAGCGGGACATATAGCGATTACATAGAATATAGAATAAACAAATCTAAAGAAACACTTGCAGATGCAATATTGCTATCTGAAAATGAACGATGGAATTCGGCAGTGAACAGACTTTACTATTCTGCCTTTTATTTAGTTAGCGCTCTAATTCATCAAAAGGGGAATAGAGCGGAATCTCATAATGGAACAAAAACTCAATTTAATCTTCATTTTATTAAGTCTGGTTTAATTTCTTTGGAGCATGGTAAATTATATGCAAACCTTTTTGACTGGCGTCAAGAATCGGACTATGCAGATTTTATCGATTTTGAAAGGGAGTTTGTTAATGAGCTAATTCCTGAAGTTCAAATTTTTAATACTGAAATATTAAAACTACTTAATTCATAAACAAACCCGTTGCCGCTGCCGTGGTTCGTATCCCCACGAACCACACCCTGAAAATACTGACTATTATTTCTAAAACCAACACCCGGAATATATTCTCTTTCCAAATAGATCGGGAGGCCGGTTTCAAGAATAAATACACGATGCACTAAAGCCAAAACTTTAAGGCGATAAAAATCACATTTTTAATTTGAGGCTGTGGTCGGTGAGGACACAGACCACGGCTGTTTACCCTGGCTGGTGTCCCCACCAGCCAGCGAAAAAAATTATATAAATTGAAATTTCATTTAGTCGTAATTTGCCAAAAATATTTATATGGATATATTAAGGGCGACATTTAAGATTATACCACTGTTACGTTACTAACTGCACTAAATGATAAGAGTATTTGTATTTTTAATTTCATGCCTTGCCCCTTTTGCTGCAAAAACACAGACATGCGCCGGAAGTTTAGGAGACCCTATAATCAATGAAACATTTGGTTCGGGACCTAATTCATTACCGCCAAATAAAACAACATTTTCGTATGTGAATGGTTGCCCGCCCAAATATTCTTATACACTCGGTAATTTTCTTATCTCTTGTGGCAACAGGACCTGGGTAAGCATAACAGGCGACCATACACGTAATTTAAACGGCAATTTCATGTTGGTAAATGGTGAAGGAAATCCTGAAACGGTTTATGTGGATACCGCGAAAAATTTGTGTGGTAATACAGTTTATCAGTTTGGTGTTTGGGTTACAAGTGTAATGACAACATTCGCATGTAACGGTGCCGCTAAATTGCCCAATTTAAAATTTCAGGTTAAGACACTATCAGGGGTATTGCTTGCATCGGATAGTACGGGCCTTTTGCCAATCGTTAACGATAAAATGTGGAACTTTCATGGGTTTTCATTTAAGGCGCCGCCAAATATTAATGATGCAATTATAAGCATTACTATCAATCCGGATTTTGGTTGTGGCAATGCTTTTGCCATTGATGACATTACGCTTAGGCCATGTAGCCCATCTGTTATTGCTGCTACGATTAACGGCAGTGCCGGGCCCGTTGATGTGTGTGGGGATTTTAATGTTCCCTGGATATTAAATGCAATATACACGCCTGGTTTCGCAGATCCTGTCCTGCAATGGCAACGAAGCGTGGATACTGGAAAGTCATGGGTAGATATCACCGGCGAAACAACGCTCAATTATGCAGTACCGCATAGATTTTCGGATGTGGTTTTGTACAGGATATGCATAGCTGAAAGAGGAAATATCAATTCCCTTAACTGCAGGATTGTTTCAAATATCATATACACCAACGTACATCCTTTGCCTGTATATTCAGCGCCTCAAACAATAACCGGATGCCTGGGAAAAGATTTTTACTTTCCACAAGCGGA
>JANOTW010001009.1:0-2283 GCA_031416575.1 Ferruginibacter sp. | reverse complement strand
TGTCGAGCATATCATTGGAGAGTATCTCCGTCCAAAAATCCTCCTCTTCCTTGCTTTTTGAAAAAAAACGATGGCCGCCTATATCAAACAAAGAACCTTTATAGATTTCCGTCCGGGAAATTCCACCCACATATATCGGATCAGATTCAAATACAATTACCTGTTGCCCGGCTTTAGCCAGCAAATAAGCTGCCGTTAAACCCGCCGGGCCTGCGCCAATAATACCTATCTTTTTTTGCATAATGGCTGCAAAGATATACGGTGTATCCATAATAAAATGGCGTGCTTTACAAATTGTCGCAAGCTGGTGGGTACACCAGCCGGGCAAATATCCGTAGCCGGTACCCTCACTGGCAACCGCATCAAAAAGGAAGTGACAATTTGGAATGTACCCCTAAAACGGGCAGGCGGCCTATTTAATGTTAACCCTGTAAAAACGCATCTGTACAGAATTTAAGCTCATTTTAAAGCAGATACCGGATATTTGCAAGATTGGGCGCTAAGTAACAATTTTTGGCGAACATCAATTATGAATGAAATTTTAATTATTTTCTTACTGATTCTTATAAATGGGATTTTTTCAATGGCGGAAATAGCGCTGGTTTCTTCCCGCAAACCACGGCTTGAAGCCCAGGCTAATAAAGGGGATGCAAAGGCAAAAGCCGCCCTTGAGCTGGCCAACCACCCCAACATATTCCTGTCAACCGTTCAGGTTGGTATTACGCTTATCGGTATTTTAACAGGTATTTTTTCCGGTGAGAAATTGAAGAAACCGTTGATTGATTTTTTTAACAGGTTTGAATGGGCTCAGGATTACAGCAATGGTATGGCTACCACTATCATCGTAATTGTGGTCACCTACTTTTCGCTGGTTATAGGTGAACTGGTGCCAAAGCGAATAGGATTGGCCAAACCGGAAGCCATCGCAAAAAACTTTGCCAAACCTATGGAATGGCTCAGCAGATTAACTTTTCCCTTCATTTGGTTGCTTACCATCTCTACCAACCTGATAGTGAAACTCTTTAATTTAAAATCAAAGGACAACCAGGTAACGGAGGAAGAAATAAAAGCGATGATCTCCGAGGGCAGTGAACATGGAGCTATTGAAGAAGAAGAAAAAGATATTATAGAAAGGGTTTTTCATTTAGGTGATAGAAATATTACTTCACTGATGACGCACCGTACCGAAATTGTTTGGTTTGATATGGAAGATACCGTTCAAACCATTACCGACCAGCATGGGCAGATCAATCATTCAACTTACCCCGTTTGCGATAAAACGGTTGATGACATTAAGGGGCTTATCTATATAAAAGATTTATTAAAAGCTTCAGCCGGTACCATTTTAAAAGAACTGGCTAAACCCGCACTGTTTGTTCCTGAAAATAACAGCGCTTACCAGGTGCTGGAAAAAATAAAGCAAACAAAGATCCACAGTTGTTTTATAGTGAATGAATATGGTACGCTGGAAGGAATGCTTACCCTGAATGATATACTGGAAGCCATTGTAGGCGATGTTCCCCAATCGGGCCAGGAAGAATATGAAATCGTTGAACGCAGCGATGGAAGCTATTTAGTGGATGCTCAAATTACCTTTTATGATTTTTTAAGCCGTTTCGAAAAAACGGAATGGATGAATGAAGGAGACAATGCGTTTGATACCATCGCGGGTTTTGTACTGCACGAACTGGAACGAATTCCTAAAACAGGTGACACATTCGAATGGCGCGGATTTGAATTTGAGATAATAGATATGGACGGTCAGCGGATAGATAAATTACTGGTAAAGATCTCCGAAGAATTAAAAGATAATATGGTACAATAGTTTGGGTTTTGTGTTTTTGGTTTTCTGTTTTCCTCTACCGTATGCTTTTTTTCATGTTGGGTTCTGTTTAATGTATAGGGTAGCAGTTTGCTATGGATTGTTTTTGTTTTGTCCGGGCTGAGAAGCATTGTGGATCATCGTTGCATCGCCCTCTTGTACCGCATACCATTGGGCAACTTTAATTGCGTTATGGAAAAAAACAGGCAGCTTTGATTATTGGTCAAAATAGAAATCAGGCTAATCAAAAAAATCAGTTTCAATCAGCGGTTCAGACAACTTGTACCGCATACCATTGTGGATATTTAATTGCGTCGTAAATTAATCACAATCATTTTTCTATTCAGCCAAATAAAATTCGTGTAACTCATTCCCGGAAAATTAGTGTAATTCGTGCCTTAAAAATTCGTGTAATAAAATTTCTAAAAACTAAACACCGCTACAGAATCCGGGTTATTCAG
>JANOTW010001008.1:0-7295 GCA_031416575.1 Ferruginibacter sp. | reverse complement strand
GCGGACGGAAGCCGTGTTTCAACTTTTTGTTTTTCAATTTGGCTTCATATCGGGCAGGACGTTAATAATTTAGCTATGTGCAAATCATCAACTTTTATTTATAAATTTAGCTTCAGTTAGCCGGGCGGACGGAATTCTATTGCCACCACTTCGGCAAGCCATGAACGTTGTGTGCAACTATTTCAAATGACGAACCCTTACACAGAATAGTAGTATCATGACAATTTCAGGGATTTAAAGAAATGAAAGTTCTTGCATTTTATGTAGCCAATTTTACAAATCGTCAAAAGACATCTTTTTATGAATACTCTTTAAATATCTTACCTGCAAAATCATCACGATGACAACAAAAATATTTTTTCTTTTTATCCTTTCATTCGTTTTGGGCTGTGCACAAATAAGTCAGGAGCATACTCAAAATAAGTCGAGTAATCTTAAAAAAAATTCCGACACTTTTAGCAATAATTCAGGTGTGGCGAATGATACGACAAATGGTTTAATAATTCCTACCGGAAAAATGCAAACAGCCCGTGCAGCACATACTGCAACAGTTTTAAAAAGCGGCAAGGTGCTTATAGCCGGAGGATTTGCAGGCAGCTCTTCTTTATCAAGTGCTGAAATTTATGACCCCGCTTTAAAAACATTTGCATCTGTGGGACAGATGTCCATTGCCCGGTCAGGGCATACTGCAACTTTGCTTCCGAATGGACAAGTTCTTATAGCCGGAGGTTACAATGGAAGTTATCTTTCAAGCACAGAAATTTTTGACCCTCAAACACAAATGTTTTCTACCGGACCTATAATGAACACACCACGTAGCGGACATACTGCAACAGTTTTAAATAATGAAAAATTTCTTTTTGCCGGAGGCGTTGGAGTTGGTTGGTCGTTTTTACAATCAGCAGAACTTTATGACATACAAACAAAAACTTTTACCCCTACTGGTTCTATGACAACTGCCCGGGAATCACACACTGCAACACTTTTAAAAAATGGGAATGTTCTTATAACAGGAGGGCACAAAGACAGAAGGGCTAATATAAAAATTTATTCAAGTGCAGAACTGTATGACCCTGTATCAGAAAAGTTTAAATTAATTGGCAACATGAGTATAATCCGTCATAAGCATGATGCAGTTAGACTTGCTGATGGTAGAATTCTTATTAACGGAGGTTCAGATGAACGTGATTCCAGAGGAGCTTATATAAGTGCAGAACTTTATGACCCTGTTTCATCTTCATTCAAACCTGCCGGTAATATGAATATCACTCGCTATAAGCATAACGGAACATCAATTTTATTACCGAATGGCAATGTTCTTATTGCAGGCGGTGCTAATCGTGCTGAAATCTATCAAACTGCATCCGGGAAATTTGCAATTGTTTACGGAAGTATGGGAACAGAACGTTTGTTTTCCTGCGCCACTCTTTTACAAAACGGACAAGTCTTGGTTACTGGTGGTTATAACGAAAACCAAGAACCAAGTGCAGGTGCGTGGTTATACATTTACAAAAAGTAATATGAATTATTTGAAACATCTCAATAAGCAATAGCACAGCACACAACAACAAAAGTATTTGCAAAAGCAGGGCTGGACAATCAAACATCAGCTATGTGCAAGAATCAGCAGTGGTTCGGGCTGACATTTATAAACTTGGCTTTTAGTTGATAACTTCAACTTTATATTTTCAATTGGCATTTGTACCGGGCTGGACGAGCAATGAATTCCCTGACTTCGCAAATACTCGACGTCGTTTAGCGGTAAGCGTAGTGGACGACAGGGACAAAAGAAACAAACAAGTATTGACTAAAAATTACAAGGCAAATGGAACTTAAAAACATAGAATTAAATGTTGACAAGTCGAAAGAAATTTATGGTTCAGACAATTGTCAAATGTTATTGAAAACGTACGATGAATTCTATCAAAAAATCGGCTACAAATTACCGTGGGTCGGATACTTTGTAATAAAAGAAAATCAAATTGTTGGCTCTTGTGGTTTTACAGGACAACCAAAAGAAGGGAAAGTTGAAATCGCATATTGGACATTCAAAGAATACGAAAGACAAGGAATTTCTACGTTTTCCTGTAAGGAACTTGTATTAATTTCTCAACAATCCGACCCGACTATAATAATAACAGCTAAAACAGCACCCGAACATAACGCTTCGACAAAAATTTTACAGAATAACGGATTTACATTTGCCGAAATAGTACAAGATGATGAAATTGGTGACGCTTGGTTATGGGCTCTTAAAAAATAAAGAATGCAACTTGCATTGGCACAAAAGTTGGACGAACGAGAAGAACGCCTAACCGCTAACATTAAGCCAGGTAGAAGAAATGCCCCGGTTACCGCAGCCAAAACACAAACACATGGCAGGCTCCCGACCGGGATGGACCACGTTTTATTTTAGTAAATGCATGGGTGAAGTGTCCACAAAATGGCAGTAAATATGTGTAAAATAAATAACGTAATTAAAGTTGCCCAATGGTATGTGGTACAAGGGAGTCCCGATGCAGCACCCAAGCCTTACTCGGGATTATCATGACACAACGATGTTGAGCAATGAAATATAGTTTGGACAAAAAACTGTATTGCGAAATCCCGATTTTTTTCGGGAATGCCATGAAATACTATTGCTTGTCAACAAATTTGCTTTATAATTATCACCGATAAAATTAAAAGCCATTACAAATATCAAATACTGTTCAAAGTTTTACCTTTCCGGGGAACACCGGGCTAACTCATCCCATTTCTCCCTGCTTTATTTACGTATATTGAAAAGGCTTCAAACGTAAGCGTTACATTTCAACTTAACAATCTTTTTATCCGGCTACGGTTTTAATATTATCCATTAAACAATTATCCATTAACCCTCCTCCTCCTCATCATCAATAAAAATTTCATGGCCGCTTCCTTCCTTGTATTCTTCCTTCTTTACCTCACTGCCACCAATCAAATCCGCTACAAGGGAAGTCCAGCCTGTTTGGTGACTGGCACCTAATCCACTTCCAGTATCACCATGAAAATATTCGTAAAACAACACCAGCTTTTCATTACCCGGCTTTTTATAAAACCAGTTTTGATTACCATTTAATTTACGCTCTCCTTTATCATTAATGGCCAACAGGCTTACCACCCGCTCGGTCAATACTTTGGATACTTCTACAAGGTTTAAAAAATTACCCGATCCTACGGGGCACTCTACTTTCAAGTGATCCCCATAAAATTCGCCGTATTTGCGGATGGAGCGAATGATGAGGTAATTGATAGGTATCCATACAGGCCCCCGCCAATTGCTGTTGCCCCCAAAAAGGTCGCTTGTAGAATCCCCTGGATCATATTGAATTTCATACTTGTTTCCGTTAATAGTAACGGAATATGGATTTGCTTCATGATATTTTGATAATGCCCTGATACCGCCACCTGATAAAAACTCTTCCTCGTTGAGCATGCGGCGCAGCAAATGGACCAACCTGTCTTTTTTAACCAATGATATTAATATCGCTTCGCCATCACCGTGCTCCTCATTGGGCCAGAAGCGATTGTTTTTCGCCCTGTAATTTTCAAACCAGTCTATTCTTTTTTTAAAATCGGGCAGGCGGGAGAATATTTCCTTATCCATTATACTCACGGCGAATAAACTCGTTAACCCAACGATACTTTGAATACGCAATGGCATTGGATCAGCGCCCCCGATACGTAAAGCGTCGTAATAAAATTTATCCTCGTCATTCCAAAGGCTGTGGCTATTGAGCGCTTCGGCTATCAACACGAAATGTTCAAAGAATTTGGTAGCCGTATCTTCAAAAGCGATGTCCTGTTTGGCTATCTCCAATGCCATGTCCATCATATTGAGCGCATACATGCCCATCCAACTGGTGCCATCCGCCTGTTCCAATTGCATTTCGCCTGATGGGTTATGACTGCGGTTGAATACACCAATATTATCCAGCCCTAAAAAGCCCCCTTCAAAAATATTGTTGCCATTGCGGTCTTTGCGGTTGATCCACCAGGTAAAATTGATCAGCAGTTTCTGGAATACCCTTTTCAGGAAAATGATATCCCCGGTTCCGCAGGTCTCTTTTTCTATCCGGTAAACTTCCATGGCCGCCCATGCCTGCACCGGTGGGTTCACATCACTGAAATTCCACTCATAAGCCGGCAATTGCCCATCCGGTTTCATATACCATTCCCGCATGATGAGCAGCAACTGGTGCTTGGCAAATTCAGGATCTACCATCACTAATGAAATGCAATGAAAAGCAAGGTCCCATGCGGCATACCAGGGATATTCCCATTTGTCCGGCATCGCAATGATATCCTGGTTCTTTAAATGGGTCCAGTCATTATTCCGCCCTCTTTTTTTGCCATCATTTACAGGTGTAATCCCATCACTGGTATTAAGCCAGCGTTCCACATCATAATGATAATATTGTTTGCTCCACAACATGCCAGCCAGCGCCTTACGCTGAATATTCTTCAAATCACCTGAAATATTAGCCGGAAGAATGGTTTTGTAAAAATGATCCGCCTCCTGTTTACGTACGGTGAATATTTTTTCAAACCCTTTGGCAAAAGGCTTATCGTCCGCCCGGCTGGTAAGCCGGCAATAAATGGTTTTGGTTTCTCCCCCTTTTACTTTCAATTCATAAACGGGCGAAAACTTGGTACCCATTTTTCTATTACGAAGCTTATTACGGTTTTTTCCTTCAATCACCGCATCATGAAACGCATCTTTTACAAAGGGGGTTTCATTCGTTGCGCCGGTTGCTTTATACAGATTGGTTTCGTTTTCAGTAAAAAGACAATCATCGGAATGCTGAAAATAAAAGTAGTAGTCGCCCAGCCGCTTGTGATTTACTTTAACGGAGGTTTTATTTAGATAAACAATGGAAGGCTTGGGTTCATCCGGTGTAAACGCCCAACGATTGTAAAACCAAAGTGTAGGCAATACCGTTATAGGAGCGGCTTTATCATTACGATTGGTAATATCGATCTTTATAAAAATGTCCTGTGCGTTTTGTTTGGCATACGTAATATTCACGTCAAAATATTCATCCTTGTCAAATACCTCCGTATCCAGTATTTCATATTCAGGATCATGGGCGGAACGGCTGCGGTTAGTGGCTTTCAGGTCTTCATACGGAAATTCATGCTGGGGGTATTTGTATAAATATTCCATATAATAATGGCTGGGGATATTATCCTGATAATA
The DNA here is from genome assembly GCA_031416575.1 of Ferruginibacter sp. Taxonomy (GTDB): domain Bacteria; phylum Bacteroidota; class Bacteroidia; order Chitinophagales; family Chitinophagaceae; genus Ferruginibacter. The sequence continues at coordinate 2,074 of JANOTW010001008.1, read as the reverse complement.
ATATAATTCTTTTACATCTTCCCCGTGGTTGCCTTCGTAATTTCCCAGGCCAAATAAACGTTCTTTCAGTATTTTGTCCTTCCCATTCCATAAAGCTACGGCAAAGCATAGGTTCTGAAAATAATCTGAAATACCCGCAATACCATCTTCGCCCCAGCGATAGGTCCTGAAGTGAGACTGGTCAAAAGGTAAATATCCCCATGCATCGCCGAAATGGCCGTAATCTTCTCTTACGGTACCCCATTGCCTTTCGCTCAAATAGGGCCCCCATTGTTCCAGGGGAATAGTTTTTTTATAATTAACGGCTAAGCGCTGGTGTTCTGCTGTCATGGTGGTAATAAATTTTGTGGATGACCTTGATTATTTAATGAATAACGGGGCTTCCCATAAGTTTATAATATCCCGGTAGCTGGCCGGGAGGGGTAAAACAATCAACAGTAAAAATAAGCATTTTGAAAAGAGGATTTTCGTTGTTAAATAAAAAACAAGTGCAACCGTTTGTCGTGGAAAAAGCAACTGGCGGTAAAAAGTGCTTTTGTTTTAGCATGTTGTCCGGGCAAAGAAGCAGCTATGGTCATCATCGTTGTGTCATCGTAATCACGAGTAAGGCTTGGGTGCTGCATCGGGACTCACTTGTACCGCATACCATTGGGGAACTTTAATTGCGTTTTACACAAGAGGCCGGATAGCCCTACCGGCCTGCTTTGAAATGAACCCAATTTATTTTAATTCACGGAAAGGAACGGATGTAAAGTATATACAGAAATTACCAGGGCATTTTGACATGAAAACTACCCAGCGATATTTGCAGGTAGCAACTTGTAGCAACAAAATATTTGGTGAATATTAAAAGCCCGTTTGATGATATATGGAAGAACGGCGGAACAGAGTGGTAGTAGATTGGCGCAACCCATAATTAAAAATCGCACACACTAATCATTTGATTTCCAACAGATAAAAATAATTGCAATTGCTTACAATTGCGTAAATTGCTGCGTTGTGTGCTATACCTCCGCAACATTAATCAGTTTGACAAGAATGAAATTTTATAAGTTTATATTTCTCAATTTTTTCCGACTTGTTTTAGTTGGATATTTTCTAATCATCTTATATAGCCAAGCAGATGGACAAATAAAATCAAAAGTAAATCTTAATGCCACCGAAATTTATGGAGGACAAAATGGAAATTTATTCACTAATAGACCCAACCTAATTGCTGTGATTAGTAAAGACACGACAGCAACATTTACAATTAAATCTTCACAAGGAATTGTATGGCCTCTAGACAAGAATATGTTTTTTGTAGATAGTCTGAAAAAAGGTAAGCTCGTGTTAACTATTTTTAAAACAGTAGAAGAAAAAGATATATTTTTTAAGAAAAAGCTTTATAATGTAGTTATCCCAAAAGCTATTTTAAAATACAATTCTCTTTCAATATCTCCAGACATATCAATCGGAGGATTTACAACTGGCAAAGTCAGTTTGGACACATTGAAAAAAATCACCTCATTATCCATCAATCAATACTATACAATATTAAATGCAACATTTTATATCGGGCAACGTGACTTGCAAATCGCATCACTTAAATCAAAATATTTCGACAACGAATTAAAGAAACTGTGGAAATATTTAAAGCCGGATATGAGTATAACTGTTGACCATATCGAATTTATGGATAGGAGTGGTAATCGATACTATTACCCCAGACCAATTACAGTTGTAATTTCAGAATGACAGTACAGCACACAACATTGCATTGGCAATAGCAGGGCTTGACGTTGTAACCATCGGCTGTAATCCGCTATCAGCATCAGTTTCGGCTGACGAATATCATTCAGCTTTTAGTTCTTATCTTCGACTTTAGTTTTTCAATTTGGCATTGGTTTCGGGCTGAAAGTTATAAAATTCCCTGCCATCGCCAATGCGTAACCGTTATGCGCAAATAAAAACTAACATTTCATTAAATGGAGAAAAAGAAGAAATACGTTAGAAAAGTTGACTTTCATGAGAGTAAAGAATTTCTAAAAATCAATAGTCATATTAATACATGTTTGAGACTAATTGAACGACT
>JANOTW010001007.1:0-4367 GCA_031416575.1 Ferruginibacter sp. | reverse complement strand
CCGATAATAATTGGCCTGAAACCATAAGACAACTGGCTAAGGGCGGGATGTACGGAACCGGATTGCAGCAAGAGTTTTATTGAAAAAGCGATTGCCGAAAGGAGTAAAAGTATTTTGCCGTATTTTGAAAACTGCCGGCTTATAAAAAGATTGTCTTTAATGAATATTTTTAACATCATCGCCCAACCGGTTAGTTGCGCAATAACCGCAGCTACGATGATGCAGTAAATAATGAGTGGAAAGGGAAGCCACAATACCGATAAAAAATATGCGGGAAGGCAGGCGGGGCAAAAAAGCAGAAAGGCGGTTTTCAGAATTTTAACGGCCCCGTTTATTTTTTCCAGCCTGGATACCAGCAGCCCCATACCTGCAAAAAAGAACCAGCCATTATATTGAAAATGCAAAAAGAAATAGATGGATCCCAGGTACCAGTTTTGGTATGCTAATTTATTTGCCATCATGTAAGCAAGGGCAAAGGCACCAATGGATGAAATGACACTAAATACCAATGCCGCTTTAAACCACCAATGGCTTACATTTCTTTCCTTCATCCCGGCCAGGTCTTTCCAATAATAAGCAGCGAAAAAATAGGAAACGAAAATGGATAGCGTGGAAAAACTGATTGAAAAAAAACCATACCCCTGTATAATGAAACTAACCAGCATGCCATAAGCTGTAATAAGATTTGCATACAGCAGCCAGCGGTATTTTTTAAAAACCTGCTCACCATTTTTTAAGCACAGATAGTGAACAAGCAATATCATTAAAGTTTGTGTAATCCAGCCGGCGAAAGCAAAGTGCGAGTGGCTGTGTAAAACGTATTTTTGTTGTATCAATGGCAGGTAAAATGCAATCTTATAGCGCATGACAACACCGAGACTGGCAACCAGCAGCAAATTTAAAAATGAAACAGTAAGCCACCTGCGTAGAAAGTTACTCATGTGATTTTTTCCAAAAATAATTATTTTTGCCCGGTTAAACTGTTTGCTTTTAATCAAACACGCTGTAGTTTATGGGGGTAAGCCCCCGCTGCTTCGGGGAGGCTGGGGTAAGGTTAAGGCAATAAAACTTCAATGGTATCCCTGCAATACACTTTTCCTTTTTCAATTACCAGTTCTCCTTTATCATGCATATTGCGCATTGTTCTTATAACGGTTTCCACTCTTAAGCCCGTCATATCCGCAATTTGCTGCCGGGTTAATTTAAGTTGATTGCAATTGCCACAAAAGTTTTTATTTTCAGCTTTAAGGTAATTAAGCAAGGTAGCAATCCTGTTTTCAGGACAATGAGAAGCGAAGGATTTTATAATCGAAAATTTAAATCTCAACCTTTTAGATAGCAGCTTTGTAAATGCGAAATGAATGTCGCTGTTGTCTTTGATCAATTCCAGAAAGGTGGATTTGTGAATCCTTATCACTATGCTATCTTCATCAGCAATGGCGGAAGCAGCATAAGGGCCATCATCAAAAAGTGGTAATTCCCCGAAAGATTCACCTGGTTCTACAATTGAGTGGATACATTCTTTACCCTCGTCATCTATATTTACCCATCTTACCTGGCCGCTAACTAATTGATAATAAAAAAAACAGGATTGGCCTTCGTTGAAAACTGTTTCGCCGGCACCAACTTTTTTATAAGCGGCTCCCCATGACAATAATAAATCAATATCAACCATTATTAAATAATTTTATGATCAGATGAATTACCAAAACTAAGTTTGGCCTTTGTCTTCAATTATGACGAACCTTAATCATTCGTATGATTGTACTCATATTTTTAATTTTAGTGTATTACTAACTTGCGGTTTATTAATTCTTAATACGCTTAAAATAATATTTAAGTAGCTGGCTTAGGGGTAAGTTGATACTTTTTTTTGGATAAAAATTTATTTGTCAGGTCAATTATGCGTACTCGCTTAAAAAACAAATTAAACCAGTGAATTATGTAACTTATTATAAAAACTGTGTAACATCTTAGCTGAATAAATTTGGTTACTTTGTTAGATTTTTCAGTTGATTTTTTTCTGAAAAACCCGTAAGCCTTTATTTGATCATAAGCTAATCTTGTAAAACCAAATTTCATTTATAAAAAAATTAAATCATTATGAAAAAACTGTTTGTTCTTAGCCTGGTTGTAGCGTTTGTAGTTTCCTGCGGGGATAATAAAAGTTCTGATTATACTTCAGAAGGAACAGAAAATAAAGCCATTAATACTAAACCGCCGGAGGATGTTGATAAAAAAGCAGGTGAAAATCCGGCTTATGATCCGCACAGGGGTGAAGGAAAGTTTACAAAAGTAGAATTAGGGGCTTCATTGGATGCTGCCAAAGCAGAAAGCGGAAAAAAGGTTTACGAAGTAAAGTGTAGTGGATGCCATAAAGTTACTGATGAAAGGCTGGTAGGGCCAGGATGGGCTGGTGTTTCCACCCGTCATGCCCCCGAATGGATAATGAACTTTATTACAAATACGGACGCAATGATTGATAAAGACCCCAAGGTGCAGGCACAACTGGAATTATGCCTGGTACGTATGCCCAATCAAAATTTATCAGATGAGGATGCAAGAGGCCTGCTTGAATTTATGCGGAAAAATGATGGCGTAAAATAGGCCGCCGGATCTTGCAATAAACGCAACAACAGGATTTCTCTATTAATAAAAAGGTTTGAAGGCGGTTCATTACTGCTTAACAGTTTTTTTGTGCCTAATATATATTCTTAAAATAAAATACACTTCATAATATAAACCAACATTCAATTTTAAATCTACTAATAATGAAATCAATAAAAAACAATGCTTTAGGATTTGCTGTCCTTGCATTACTACTTGGCATCAATTCATGCAAGCCAAAAAACGTAGGATCCGCAGTAAGTGGGGATGCTGCCGCCAAAACGTATGTCGCCCCCGGCAAATACGATGAATATTACAATTTTGTTTCGGGTGGTTTTAGCGGCCAGTTAGCCGTTTACGGCATACCGAGTGGCAGGTTGCTTCGTGTAATTCCCGTTTTTTCCGTTGACCCGGAAAAAGGTTGGGGTTATAGCGAAGAAACAAAACCCATGTTGAATACCTCACATGGCCAGGTGCCATGGGACGATCTGCATCACGTGGCAATGTCGCAAACTAATGGCGAAATTGATGGCCGCTGGGTTTTTGGCAATGGTAACAATACCCCCCGTGTTGCCCGTATAGACCTTACCACTTTTCGTACCACGGAAATTCTGGAACTCCCCAACAGTGGTGGTAATCACTCTTCACCCTTTATTACGGAAAATACGGAATACGTTATTGCAGGTACAAGGTTTAGCGTACCACCGGATGATAAGAATGGCGATGTGCCCATCAATACCTACAAACAGAATTTTAAAGGGACCATCAGTTTTATAAGTGTAGATAAAACGAATGGCAATATGGATATAGCTTTTCAACTGCAATGCCCTGGTGTAAATTTTGATTTAAGCCATGCCGGAAAAGGTAAATCACACGGTTGGTTTTTCTTTAGCTGCTATAATACAGAACAGGCTAATACATTACTGGAAGTAAATGCATCCAAGCGTGACAAGGATTTTATTATGGCCGTAAACTGGAAGAAAGCGGAAGAATTAATTAAAGCGGGTAAAGGGCGTAAGCAAGCTGTAAAATATGCAAGCAACCGCTTTGATGAAAAAACGCACACGGCAGCTTCTACCATCAAAACTGAAGTAACTGTTATTGATGTGAAGGATTTTCCTGAATTGGTTTATATGATCCCCTGCCCTAAATCCCCACATGGCTGCGATGTTGACCCATCAGGCGAATATATTGTAGGAAGTGGAAAATTAGCAGCTTTAATTCCGGTATTTAGTTTTGATAAAATACAGAAAGCGATTGCTGATAAAGCTTTTGAGGGGGATTATGAAGGTATCCCTGTAATAAAATACGAAGCGGCTTTATATGGCGAAGTTAAAAAGCCGGGCCTTGGCCCGTTACATACTGAGTTTGATGACAAAGGCAATGCCTATACCTCCATGTTTGTATCAAGTGAAGTGGTAAAATGGAATATCAAGGATTTAAAAGTATTGGACAGGGTGCCTACATATTATTCAGTAGGCCATTTGATGATACCCGGCGGGGATTCAAAAAAACCAACAGGCAAATATTTGATCGCTTATAATAAAATTACCAAAGACCGTTTCCTGCCAACCGGCCCCGAGTTATCCCAAAGCGCACAATTGTATGATATTAGCGGAGATAAAATGCAATTGTTATTAGACTATCCAACTATCGGGGAGCCACACTATGCACAGGCGGTTGCGGCCAGTGTTATCCGCGATAAATCGGTTAAGTTTTTTAAGATTGAAGCCAATAACCACCCGTATGTAGCCAAAGGC
>JANOTW010001006.1:0-3972 GCA_031416575.1 Ferruginibacter sp. | reverse complement strand
ACGTTACGTTCATTAAAGTTGCCAAACGGTATTCAGTACAAGTCCCGATTCAAGTGTAACATCGGGATGCCGAAAGTCGGCAAGTCCCGAAGCAGCACACAAACCTTACTCGGGATTAAGATGACACAACGATGCTTAATTGAAAAACAAATGTTCGTAACCAAAAAATTATTAACTAAACCATTATTGATTCCTCAATTATCAATTAAAAAATTATCAAATATCAATTTATCAAATCAGCTTCTTTTAAGAAAAAACTGTTGCAAAACTTTTACATAGTCTTCATCCGTACGAATGTGCAACAGATCGGCGCCGGCCTTTCGGAAATAATTTTTACACAATTCGCTTTGCTGCGAAAATTGTTGTTTATAATTATACTGGACCATTGCATCATTGCTGTCAATCCATTGCTGCCTGCCTGTTTCCAGGTCCTGCACCTGTAGTAAACCAGCTTCCGGCAATTGCATATCCATCTTATCATAAATACGCAGGCCAATCACATCGTGCCTGCCACCAATTACTTTCAGGTCATTTTCATACACGGCATCTACGAAATCACTCATTAAAAAAGCTATACTTTTTTGGTGAGAAGCCTTGTTGAAAAATTTGATCGCTTCTTCCATATTCGTACTCTTTCCAACCGGCTCCGCAGTCAGCAACTGCCGCACGATATAGAGTGCATGTTGCCTTCCCTTCTTGGGCGGAATATATTTTTCAATTTTATCGCTAAAAAAAATGGCGCCCACTTTATCATTGTTATTAATAGCGCTGAAAGTTAACACGGCGCCTATCTCCGTTAGTATATCGCGTTTTCTTGAATTAACCGTTCCAAATAAATTGCTTGCACTAATATCAACCAATAAATAAACGGTCAGCTCCCGCTCCTCTTCAAATACTTTCGTAAACGGATGGCTGAACCTTGCGCTCACATTCCAATCAATGAACCGCACATCGTCACCTGCATAATATTCCCTCACTTCCCTAAAGCTCATTCCTTTTCCTTTAAAAGCAGAATGGTATTCACCCGTAAATAAATGAGTGGTTATTTTTTTACTTTTAATTTCAAGCTCTTTAACCTTCCTTAATATTTCATCGGTGGTTAACATCGTTGGTCGTTGTTGGTTGGTCGTTGTTGGTTGGTCGTTGTTGGTTGTTTATTTATCATTTCAAATCAGCCTTTTGGTTATAGTTAATAAAGCCATTTTAAACCTGTAATGATTTTTCGAATGATGGAACAATTTTATTGAAATCTTCCTCCGTAATAATTTCAACCATCACGGCAATATTCAATAATGTTTCCAATTCGTACAAAGAACCTCTGGAAATATGCAGAAATTGTAAAGTATCTTTCTTGTATTGCCTTCCTAATCCTTCCGCAATGTTGGATGGTACCGAGACGGCAGCTCTTTTCATTTGAGAAGTTAAAGCATATAATTCTTCCTTTGGAAATTTTTTAGATAATAAATAAACTTCCTTAACTAATTGCATGGAAAACTTCCATGCATCCAAACTTTTATAATTTGCCATAAAATTTTATTTTTTATTAATTATGATTTTCTAAAACAAACAACGATCAACGACCAACGATCAACCATCAACGACCATCCTGCCCTACGGTACATTCACTACTCTCAATATCTCGTTAATGATCATCACTACATTCACATTCTCCGCCTCTGCCTCATAAGTTAATCCAATACGATGGCGCAATACGTCTTTACAAATACTTCTTACATCCTCCGGGATTACATAGCCCCTTTTATTTAAAAAAGCATAAGCCTTTGACGCTAAAGCCAGGTTGATACTGGCCCTGGGAGATCCTCCAAAACTAATGAGCGGCTTAAGCTTTGGCAAATTGTATTGATCAGGATACCTGGTGGCAAATACGATATCCAGGATATAATTCTCCACTTTCTCATCCATGTAAACCTGACGCACCAATTCTTTAGCCGTTAAAATTTCGCTGGTAGATGCAACCGGATAGATGGGGGGAAAAGAAAGCCCCAATGTATTCTGACGAACAATTAATTGCTCTTCCGGTTTAGACGGATAATCAATTACTACCTTCAGCATAAACCTGTCCACCTGTGCTTCCGGCAACGGGTAAGTGCCTTCCTGCTCAATGGGATTCTGAGTGGCCAATACTAAAAATGGTTCATCTAATTTGAATGTAGTATCGCCAATGGTTACCTGTCGTTCCTGCATTGCTTCCAGTAAAGCGCTTTGCACTTTTGCCGGGGCCCTGTTTATTTCATCCGCCAAAATAAAGTTAGAAAATATGGGGCCTTTACGAACCATAAATTCATTCCTTGCCTGGTTGTAGATCATGGTGCCTACCACATCGGCGGGCAGCAGATCGGGCGTAAACTGTATCCGGCTAAAATTGACATGAATAGCCTGTGCCAGGGATTTGATGGCTAAAGTTTTAGCAAGGCCTGGTACTCCTTCCAACAATACGTGGCCATTACTCAATAAGCCGATCAGCAACCTTTCTATCATGCCATGCTGACCAACAATTACTTTACTTAATTCGTCATTTATCCTGGTTACAAAACCCGCTGCATGATTTATCTTTTCGTTTAGCAGGCGGATGTCTTCGGCTGTTTGTAGCATAAAAAAATTTTGCCCCAACCCACAAAGGGTTTGGAGATTTTAAAAATTAATAATCAGGCATTTATTTAAAGATTGAATTCATTTGAATTAATTCACCGCTAAATAAGAAATACCCTGTAAATAAACGCAGGAAAGCCCGGCGTGAACATTGGCGGCGAAATTACGAACAATGCACTTACAAAAACTTCACCACAATTATGAATGAAGTTAAAATGTGTTTAAAACCAGCCTATCTTTAATTAAAACTTATACAATGATAGATGTGCAACTAATAACAACAGCCAACAACCTGGAAGGTTACCGCGTTAGCAAACACCTGGGTGTGGTAAGGGGAATTACAGTAAGAAGCAGAAGTTTACTGGGAAATATTGGTGGGGTTATCCAGTCTTTATTTGGTGGCAAGCTTTCCATTTACGTGGAGCTATGCGAAAAAACAAGGGAAGAGGCTTACCAGTTGATGATTCAAAATGCCAATGAAACAGGTGCTAATGCCATCATCAATATGCGCTATGATGCCAATGAAGTGATGGATGGAATTACGGAAGTGCTTGCTTATGGAACTGCGGTGGTGGTGGAGAGGGTTTTGTAACTTTTAGTTTTGTACACTTTGGCAGGTGACTTCACCGAATACAACCAAATCCCTGTAAATAATTATTGGGAATATTTACCGAAAAATAAATTGGCAATTTGACCAGAAAAGAAAATATTGAATTTTATTGCTGTTGGGAAGGCGACTGGGAAGACCCATTAGAACAAAATTTAGAGATTGACATAAGACAAGTTGCATTTGGAACAAATTATTTTGGGTTGACTGAAAAACAATTTATTTTATATATATAAATCACTCCGGGTAGTGATAGGTATTCCGGGAAGTACGGCACATCGCCTATGAAATATGTTACGGGTATCATTGAAACAATTTGAGAATTTGTACATTTATATACAAGCTGAACAACAATGCCGAACTTTTGGAACATAGAAGGTATTCCTCACAAAGGATGGGTATTAAAGGAAGTTTATGATGTTAGGGCAGATGGGCGATCAACTGAAGAAACAGCATACGGAACTTGTATGATGTGTAATAATGAAAGGATCAGGTATGTTCACGTAGTAACACACGAAAATGTAAAGGAAGAATTTCGGGTAGGTTGCATTTGCGCCGAAAAAATGACAAATGATTATGTAAATCCCAGGCGGTTTGAAAAAGAGTTAAAAAGCAGGGCGGGAAAAAGAATTCAATGGACAAAGAAAGATTGGAATATCAGTCAGAACGGTAATCATTATTTAAACTTTGAACTACATCATTTATTGATTTACCGGGACAAAAAGACAATGAAATTCAAATGTAAGATTGGTGAT
>JANOTW010001005.1:0-3448 GCA_031416575.1 Ferruginibacter sp. | reverse complement strand
GATAAAATGCAATTGTTATTAGACTATCCAACTATCGGGGAGCCACACTATGCACAGGCGGTTGCGGCCAGTGTTATCCGCGATAAATCGGTTAAGTTTTTTAAGATTGAAGCCAATAACCACCCGTATGTAGCCAAAGGCGAAGGGGCTGCTAAAGTAGTACGGGAAGGTAACAAAGTACACGTTTATATGACACTCATCCGTTCTCATCTTACGCCAGATAATATTGAAGGTATTAAAATGGGTGATGAAGTTTACTTTCATACCACCAATCTTGAGCAGGATTGGGATGTGCCTCATGGCTTCGCCATTAAAGGTGCGTTAAATGCTGAACTATTGGTGATGCCCGGTGAAACCACTACGCTAAAATGGGTGCCGGACAGAGTGGGAATGTTCCCCATGTATTGTACGGATTTCTGTAGTGCGCTGCACCAGGAAATGTCAGGTTATGTGAGGGTGTCGCCAGCCGGCAGCAATGTGCCAATCAGCTTTAGTACAGGCACTAATATGCCTGCATCTGATACTACTGTAAAAAGTAAAGTAACTGCTGCCGTGAAATGAGCATGGTTGATAGTTGATTGTTGGTCGTTGATCGTTCGTGATTTATAGTTGATGTTTGATCAGTAAAGGGTATTTGAATTTTATCTACAAAAATGCTAAAAAAACGTTGTTGGATTTTTTTTGGCCGGGCTGAGGTACTACTATTAAACATCGTTGCAAATATGATTTTGTTATTATTTCTTTTTGGTAAAAAGAAATAATAATCACTCGTGTACCGCATATCATTGGTGATCTTTAATTGTGTATTAAATTAAAAATCCCATTATCCTTCAACAAAAAAAACAACGGCCAACCACCAACAATCAACGACCAACAATCAACTACCAACGATCAACCACCAATTTACATGAAGAATTATAAGGTCACAACAGTAACCAGGGCATTACTTTTTATTTGCGGGCTTGGTTTATTAATTGTATTATTCGCCCCCATGTGGCGGATAGATTTACAGGCGCCACAGTACCCGGAAGGATTGCGCCTGTTAATCTATGCCAATAAATTAGGAGGTAATGTTGATATTATTAACGGTCTCAATCATTACATCGGTATGAAAACCCTGCATGCTGATGATTTTGTTGAATTTAAAATATTGCCCTGGATTATCGTGTTATTTTCAGCGCTTTTTATTATTTCAGCGCTCGTAGCCAATAGAAATTGGATGAATATTGTATGCATACTTTTTGTGGCTTTTGGAATTGTGGCAATGGTTGATTTCTGGAGATGGGAGTATGATTACGGGCATAATTTGAATCCGGATGCCGCCATCATAGTGCCCGGCATGGCTTATCAGCCACCTTTAATTGGCTTTAAACAATTATTAAATTTTGGCGCTTATTCGATGCCGGATATTGGCGGGTGGATTTTTGTGGCTGTAGGCGTTATTCTGTTAGGCTGTGTAATATATGAATGGAGAAGGAGAAAGAATGGGACAGTACAAACCAACACACTTTCCTTATTGATTATTGGATTATTAACCATATCACTAAGTGGCTGCAATACCAGTCCACAACCAATCCGCATTGGACAAGACAACTGCGATTTTTGCAAAATGACAATCAGTGACAACAAGTTTGGTGGAGAAATAGTAACCAAAAAAAGCAAAGTATATAAGTTTGATGATGAGCATTGTATCGTGGCTTTCCTGCAATCAAAAAAAGTAGCACAACAGGACATTGCCGGAATTTATTTTACAAATTTCAGCAGCCCGCATCAGTTGATAAATGTGGAGCATGCTTATTTTTTGCAAAGCCCCAGCCTCAAAAGCCCCATGAATGGAAACATAGCTGCCTTTAACAATGAAGATAGCCTGGAAAAAATATTACCCAAATTTTACGGCAACAAAATTAGCTGGGAGGATATGCAGAAATGAGTAAAATCTTTTTCATATTATCCGTCTTTTATTGTTGTACCGCATCGGCAAAAACAATACATGTAGGAGCCAGCCGCATGTATAAAAATGTAACCGCAGGACTGGCTGCCGCGGTGACCGGCGATACGGTGCTGGTGGATGCCGGGCATTATAAAGAGAAAAACCTCGTCATTAAAAAAAGTATTGTTCTCATGGGAATAAATTACCCGGTATTGGATGGCGAAAAAAAATATGAGATTATTTCCATTAAGGCCAATGGGGCCGTGGTTGATGGTTTCAGGATTGTGCATTCCGGTATTTCCAGCCTGGAAGATCTGAGCGGGATAAAAATTTATGACAGCAAAAATGTAATTATAAAAAACAATATTTTAGAAGATACTTTTTTCGGCATCTACACGCAATTTGGCATTAACTGCACCATTGAAAATAATCGGCTTACCGCCAATAGTAAAGAAGAACAGCAGAGCGGCAACGGCATTCATTGCTGGAAGAGTGACAGCATGCGTATTATCGGTAACAAAGTAACCGGCCACCGCGATGGGATTTATTTCGAGTTTGTAAAAAACTCCGTTATCTGGCGCAATACTTCCATAAAAAATATCCGGTATGGATTGCATTTCATGTTTAGCAACGATGATATGTACGTCAGTAATATCTTTAGTAATAATGGTTCCGGCGTGTCTGTTATGTTTAGTAACAGGATAAAGATGTTCAGCAATTATTTTGAAGAAAACTGGGGCGATGCTTCTCATGGCATATTGTTGAAAGAAATATCGGATGGGTATATGGAAGGCAATCATTTTACAAAAAATACCAGCGCTATTTATATGGAAGGCGCCAACAGGATATATATGAAGCATAATACTTTTGAGAACAATGGATGGGCTTTAAAAATTCAGGCCAGTTGCATGGATGTGGTATTGGAACGCAATAATTTTATCGGCAATACTTTTGACGTAGGTACCAATGGCTCACTTGTACTCAATACGTTTAAAAATAATTATTGGGATAAATACGAAGGGTACGACCTTAATAAAGATAAGATAGGCGATATCCCTTACCGGCCGGTGAGCATGTACTCCATGATAGTGGAAAAATATCCTCCGGCAATGATATTGTTCAGAAGTTTTATAACAACCTTGCTGGATAAAACGGAAAAAATATTACCCAGCCTTACACCGGAAAATTTGAAAGACAATGCGCCGTTGATGAGGAGGGCTTTTTGAATTAGTCTGAACTGTGATTTTTGTGATTAATATGATTCGTTTGATTGATTTGCCTGAATGGATCCTTTTAATTTATTTGATTCGGCTGCATAAATTGTCTGAATTGTGATTTTTGTGATTGACATGATTTATATGATTCGTTTTGATTGATTTGCCTGGATGGATTATCTAAATTTATTTGATTCGGCTGCATAAATTGTCTGAACTGTGATTTTTGTGATTAATATGATTTTTAAGAATGATATAATCAAATAAATTTAAAATAATCCATACAGGCAAATCAATCAAAACG
>JANOTW010001004.1:0-16409 GCA_031416575.1 Ferruginibacter sp. | reverse complement strand
GTATTATGACAATGCTTTAAATAATTGTTGTTTCCCTCTTCAATGCTTCATTTGCGTCATTGAACGGAATTAATCCAAAATCTGTTTTCAACCAATCTGATAAACCTTTATCCTCCAGCACAACCGGCCTGCCACTTGCCAGGTAGCCTGCACTTCTTTCGCTGAATCAGCCTGCTCTATCTTCAACATATCCCTGCATGGCAATACTGAATTCAGCTTTTGACTGTTGAAGATAACTTTGATAGGTACATGGTGTTTTTGTCGTTGTCAATGAACTGATTACCGCCCACCCCTTTTCTTTCAATGTCAATGAGACGGTCTTGGAATTTCCTAATGCAAGTTCAAAAGATTCATGAGGAAGCAGATGAGGAATGTTTTCAAACTGTCGAAATGATAATGACTTCATTCCAAATACTTGTTCATTAAATACTTGTTCCTTATAACTATCCCATTGCATCACAGTTGTCCATTTTGCATTTGGGGTTGGTATTGCAAATTTCCAGGCATTCAAAAAAACAGGCTGCCTTGTTGGTTTCCAATTAAAGCCATCATTGGGAATGGTGCAACCGGGCTTTCCAAAATTTTCACCGAAAGAAAAAAAGGCAGTATGGTGCTTTGCTATATCGTTATCACTGGCTTTGTTAAGATGACGTATTTGTGTAAAAACAGGATCCGTATCAATTAAAATGCGGTTAGGTATTTTACTCCACCAGTCCCGCAAAGGATTGACAGCGGAAATATTTAAAACGATATCTGCACTATTGCAAAATGAAAAAACTTTTTGACTGCTCAATCCATGCCAGTTGCCGGTATGCGAATCGCAATAAGCCCAGTTATTTTTCATATCAAAATGATCAAATACATTCTTAATGAATTGCAAACCATACGAAGGATCTGTTGTTAATTCTGCAGTATAAGGATTAGAGCAACCCGGATAATCGTCGCTGTCTTCTAAAAATAAAACCTCATGTCCTGATTTTTTTAAGCCCAGCACATATTGCAGGTGATGCCATACCAGGCCTCCATACGGGCCCCTGACAATGTATCCCAGAATAACTATTTTTAATTTTGACGAAACAGGATACATGTTTTACCATTCATTTTTTTAGAAATTCGCAGGCGCCTAAATCAAAGCCTGATTGTTGCGGAAGCTTTACTCCATTAATATCCTGTGTTACTTTTTTAATTTTATACACCTGCCGAATATTTATTCCTTTATCATTAAGAGGAGATTCAGATTGTAAATTATACAAAAGAATTTTTGATGCACTCTTTAATGAATCATTTGGGCTGACTTGTTGCCACATAGTATCTGCAGCCAATCCTTCTTTCTCCTGAGAAGAAATTTTACGCCATTCTTCAAAAGAAGAAAATATTTTCCCCTCCCATTTAAAAACAAAATTAAAATCCCTGTTGTAATAATCGTTGTTCATCAACTTTACTGAAGAAATTTCTTTGACAGAATTTACAAGATTTACATTACCTGATGTGGTAAAGATGTTATTGGTAATAATAATATTTTGCGGAAATTTTGGGTCGTCTAATTCTGTATTCGGCCTGATCAATAAAGCATTGGGCGTATCTTTTAATGCAGGGGATAAAAAAATTGTATTGTTATATATATATGCATTTTCAACTTCGCCCCAAATGTCGATACCAGCGTATCCATTTTTTCTTCCATCGTTTTTGCTGATGTTATACCGGATAATATTTCCTGAATGTATTCTTGCATAGGTGAATTGCGCAAGAAAAAATCCTGACCCATCATTATCATGAGAGTAATTGTATTGCATGATGGAATTAACCATACCGCCATCTAAATCAAAGCCACCACCATCTTTTGCGGCGCCTGTTTTATTATTATACGATTCGTTATACTGGATGATAATATTTCTTGCATCCCATGTCCAGATGCCTACCGGCCCTCCCTGATCTGAATGACATAAAGCGCCATTGTTATATGCCACACATTTTTCTATCACACCATTATCTGTATCAGAAAGCACGATACCGCTGCCTGTATTAGTATAGCTATCAGGCCTGCCCTGATTGTTATACGCTTTTACATTTCCGATGTAAACATTTTCATGTGCATATGTTTTAGAGAGGAGATTGTATTCGCCATAAATATATAGGCCTGCATCACCATTGCCATACACGTTACAATATTCAATTGTTATATTTCTGAACCCACTTTTTTTACGGTTGCCATCAATTAAAATCCCCCACCATCCAAAACCATAAGCATCTACAGAATCTATCTTGATAAAATCAAGTTTTATTTCGCCTCTTAAATTGTTTATAAAAGAAACTCCCGATCCTTCATTCTTATCTGCTCCAATTCCTTTTACAATTAAATTAGAAACATGAAACCCTTCACTGTTTATCGCCTGTATTGCTGTTCCGTCTCCGGCATCAATTATTGCTTTTCCATTGCCATAGCTGCCAATAAAAATTTGTTTTTTAGAAGTGCCTAAATCGTATTCGTCAAATACAATGTTTCCCTGAAAGGTTTGAGTGCCCTCTAACAAAATTGAATCTCCCGGGTTGAATTCTGTTTCATTAATTTTCTTGATATTTTTCCACGCAGTATTTTTTGTTTTACCATCATTATTATCATTCCCGTTTTGAGATAAAAAATAAGAGACAGGTTGCAGCTTTTCTTTTTTAACAAGACGTTCTTTATACGTATGAAGATTGTAAGGCCGGGCTATCAAGTTAATAACATACGGAGCTGAAAAATATGCACTAATTAAAACCGGAATAATTATAACAGCAAGTAAGATCCGCTTAACCGTTTTTTTTCTCATAAAGTAATTAATTTAAATTGCCAGTTGCATTATCATTTAGATGGTTCAATATCATTTGGGTTCAGATACCGGACAATTCTTGCAGGACTGCCAGTTATCACTGCATACGGTGGCACATCTTTATCAACAATTGTTTTACAGCCTACCACGCAACCCCTTCCAAGCCTTACTCCCGGCAAGATCACAGCATCAAAACCAACCCAGCAATTGTCTTCTAAAATGATTGCTGATGCATGGCCGAAAAAAGGATAAGGCCGTGATGGATCTTCAGAGGCTTTCTTCAAAAGTGCCTTCCTTACTTCTATTGAATAAATGCCTGCATCCATCCATGAGTCGGTTAATACCGAACCCCAGGCAAGCATGCAATGATTGCCAATAATGATATTTTTTTTGCAGACCAATGTAGTTCCATTCAATATAGTGAATTTTCCAATACTTATTTTTCCTTCGCCGGAAACAATCAATGAGGCACGGTCATAACATCCGCTGGCTTCTCCAATTTGTAAAGCATACGGTTGGATAGAATGAAAACCTGCAAATCCATACGACGTATCTATGTAAACATTTTCACCCAGCGATACGTTGGATGGTATGCCCCGGCTGTACCAATCACCTTCTATGTAAATGCGGTCATCAAGTCCCTTGGTTCCGGTTTGCACATAATTCTCTCTCATTGAAAAAGGTTTACGGTTTTGGCAGGGTTACCTTCAACAGTGGTTCCCGCAGGCACATGGTCTGTAACCAAAGCTCCGGGTTGAATAACAGCGCCTGCGCCAATATGCACACCTTTTAAAATGGTAGCATTAAAACCTATCCATACATCATCCTCTATTACTACCGGTTCTGAACGCATAGCAGGCCTGTTCTTTGAATTGCCAATTGGAGAAAGTGCAATTGTATCGGCGAGCCGCAAAGCAGGATCAAGCGGATGAAAATCAGAGTCAGCAATAGTAACGCCACCGGCAATGAAAACTCTTTTCCCGATCGTGATCTTTTCTGCGCAAACTAATGAAGCATTGGTTATGTAACAGTAATCGCCAATCTCAATAAATCCTTTTTCTTCAGTTGATATGGCTGTTCTCCAAAGCGTAACATTGTTTCCAACTCTTAATGCCACAGGTAGCGAAGAAAAAAAATGTTTAAAAGAAAAAGAAGATTCAACCACAGTATTTTCCCCCACCTCTATATTCGAAGGAATGGTTCCGTGATACCAGTCTCCCGGAATTTTTTCACCTGGGATCAATGGATTTAAAAGTTCTTCTTGTGTTGTCATAGCTGAATTGATTTTAGTTTTCATCCCATTTTTTAAATGCGATTACGGCATTCAACCCGCCAAAAGCAAATGAATTACTCAGGGCGTAACCAATCTTTCCATTTCTCGCTTCATTGGGAACTACATCAAGGTCACATTCTGGATCCTGCTCGTCGTAGTTTGCTGTAGGCGGAAATAACTGATGTTTTAATGCCAGGGTTGTTGCCACTGCTTCTATAGCGCTGGTTCCACCTAAAACATGTCCGTGCATCGATTTGGTTGAACTAACCGCCAGTTTATTTGCATGTTCACCAAAAATTGTTTTGATAGCACTGGTTTCCATTGCATCATTTATCATAGTACCTGTACCATGTGCATTGATGTAGTCTATTTTATCTACACTGATGCCTGCATCCTCCAAAGCCATTGCCATGGCTGCTTCTGCACCGACCTGGTTTGGTTTGGTAATATGGCTGGCATCAGAAGTCATTCCAAAACCAACAATCTCACCATAAATTCTTGCACCTCTCTTAGTGGCCAATTCCAAGGATTCAAGCACCAGCATAGCGCCACCTTCACCCAGTATCATTCCCTGTCTTCCTTTCGAAAATGGACGGCAGGTATCAGGAGACACCACACGAAGGGCTTCCCAGGCTTTCAAAAAACCAAAACTCAACGGCGTTTCGCTGCCACCAGTAATGGCTATATCACACATGCCATTCCGGATCATCCAAAAAGCATTGCCAATGGCATGATTGGATGAAGCACAAGCTGTGGATATGGTGAAGGTCATACCCGTGATGCCGTAGTGCATCGAAATGAGGCTGGCTGCCGCATTAGGCATAATACGAGGGATAGTAAAAAGAGGCGCCCTTGTTTTTCCTTCTTTATATAAATCCTGAAAAATATCTTCCTGTGAATCCTGGCCTCCTATGCTTGTTCCTGTAATAACACAAGTCCTTTTTTTCAATTTTTCCGTCCAGTTTATATCAGCATCCCCTACTGCTTCTTTAGCAGCGATCAAAGCAAACTGTGAAAATTTATCTAGCAGGTCAAGTTCCTTTTGTTGAAAATATTGTAGTGGGTCATAGTTCTTTACCTCACAGCCGTTCTTAAAACGAATACTGCTCATATCCATTGATTGAACAGGAGCAATGCCGCTTTGACAATTCACGATGTTTTGCCAAAATTCCGAAATATCTTTTCCGAGTCCGCAAATGACACCAAGACCGGTTATTACAACTCTATTTTGTTTCATTATGCTGCATTATTAAAAAACGTTCAAGATTATCTACTGTTTCACGAACTGACCTGATCTTCATAGCGTATTCATTCGGTATCGAAATATTATAATTAGTTTCAAGATCATTTATTAAGGTCAGCCCGTCCAATGAATCCATATTCAAATCTTCAAATGTTGAATCCATGGTGATGCTTTCGACGGGAATATTATTGTTGGCAGAAATGATTTCTGCAACTTTTTTGAAAATTTCTTCTTTCATAATTTAAGTTTTTGGTGGTTATAATTGAGATAAAAGTTGATTAAGCACCTTGTTACTATCAAAATACTCTTTTGCTATTTGTTTTGCAAACAGGGATTGCCGTCCGTAATCTGCTACCACTTTTTCTAAAGCCTTTGCAGCGGTCTCTAAATCATCAAAGGCGAATACTCCTTTCCCGGAAGGAATAATTTTAGACCAGCCTGTATCCTGTGTCACTACCGGTTTTCCCATTGCAAGATAACAGGCAGAGCGACAGGAGAACCAGCCTGTATGGCCTTTTACATACGTTTCTTTGGCAATGGAAAATTCGCCACTTGATTGATTGATAAAATTTTGATAACTGACCCAGTCAGCTGCATGCAGGTCAGGACTTAAAATTTTCCAGCCTTTTTCTTCTACCTCTTGTTTTTTTAATGTTTGGTCTGTACCGCCGGTTTGATTCACTACCATTGATAATTGAATTTGCGGGACAAGATGTGGCAGTTGAATAAATTTATTAAACTCTACATCTTTTTGTCCCCATTCTTCATTTGCATAATTCAATTTTTTGGCAGCGGTCCAGTTCATTAATGTGGTAAAGGTTCCTCCATTAACACCTGCTAATGATGCAGGCTTCCAATAATCCAGGCAAACCGGCTGACGGGTAGTATGCCAAATTTTATCACAGTTTGGAATACGACAATCTGCTGAACCCATATTTTCTCCGAAAGTAAACAGGTAATTGTGTTGATCAATCAATTCCCTTAATCTTGGTTTGCCGGGAGTAAACATTTGCTGCGACAAATATTGAATTTGTGTGAACATGGGGTCTGAATCAATAAGTATCCTGGCTGGAATTTGAAAATATTCATCCCGAAGAAACGTGGAGCAGGAAATATTGACAAAAATATCTGCTTTACTGCATATTTCTTTGATTTTACTTTCAGAGAGGCCAAAACATTTGCCAGAAGCTTCATCCCGGTAGGCCCAACGGTCTTTCATACCAAAATAGTCCATTACTTTTTGCAAATGCTCCACACAGGAGGAACAATCATCCCAGTTGCTGCCGGGTTTCTGGTAAATAGGGTAAAGGCGTGTATCTTCAATATAATATACATCATGACCCATCAATGCAAACCCTAATGGATATTGCACATAATCCCAGCTGATTCCACCCGCAGGCATTATGCCAAGAAATCCACCTACAATAACCCTTAATTTTTTCATGTTTTTTCTATTAATCGTTAGCACTTGCGTACCAGTTTTCGGGGCTTACATCACGTTTTGAAAGTTGATCGGTAAGTAAATGAATAACTAGTGTAAAATGGTAGGTATCTTTTTTAAAATCAATTTCTTTTAAAACAGTTTCCAATAGTGGGGTTGCAAGCAAGGCCATTTTACAGTTTTGCTGTTCTTCTGCTGGCAAAACTGTATATTCTTTGTAAATGGAAAAACAGGCGGCCTGTATGGTTTTTTGCAGGCTTTCTTTTCCATCGGTTGCCAGTATATCACAGATCAGCCATTGTCTCTCATTGACCTTTCTTAATGTGGCAAATAACCCTGTAAGCTTACTGTCATTAAAGACACCTGTTAATTGATAATTGCCATGACTGGTTTTCCAGGGCAATATCCGGGAATCCCGAACCAACTGACAGCCATATACCCCGGCAGCCTGTTTCCACAATTGATCAATCCGGGTATCTGTTGAGTCAATTTGTTGAATAGTGATTCCCTCCGGCAAATTCATCCCATTTACATTATTGCTAAGGGACTTGCTCCACAATGGAAAGGTTTGGGTTTGAAAATAAGATACCATCTGATATGCTCTTGACCATCTTGGATCAGGAAGCATATGAATTAATGCCACACCAGTTTCTTTAAAAAAACTAGCGGCCATGTTATATAATTGAAAAAGGGGATGTTGTAAGAGGGTTAAAAAATTAAATTTTCGCAATGCTTCGCCCAGAATTGGCGCAAAAGGCCTGAAAGCTTTATAAGGTTTTCCATGCACTACCACCTCAGACGGAATGAAAATAAACTGGCCGGCTATTTTTTTTGTTTTTTCGTCAATGGCTATTGAAATTGCCGGTTCGCCCAAAGGAGTATAGCGAAAACGCCGTTCCCATTCTTTACGATCAATGATATCCCAGCCAGAGTGAGCATTCCAAAACTCAACTAATTGATCAATGTCTTCATGTGTGGACATTCTGTAGGTAAAAGTCATATTATATACTGTTATTTAATCGTCAGGCATGATATGCCATTTGTCGGGATGAATAGAATTTTTATCAATCGAAGCATTCAAAGGATAACAGCTAAAAGCAAATTGAAAATTTACCGGATAATAATTTATTTCTTGTAATAAGGGTATTATCCGGGGGCTAAGCATGAATTTGATTTCTTCAAATGAAACGGGCAGACGGTTTTCATTTTTACTATGCATTGCTTTAATGGAAGCAAGTAAAACCATTTTCATCTCTTCAGGGTTTCTTGCAAATATATCTACCAACAACCTTTCATTTTCTTTATAAGCTGCATAACCTAATAATTTATCAGTATCCCTAACTTCAATTACCAGGTGATGACTGATTTTCCATTGAAGCCGCAAAGAATTACGAATGATGCTGCAAGATGGTGGAAACATTTTTACACTTTCCATCCACAGCCTGTCATAAGATTCATCGAACGAATTGGTGACCTTTGAAGAAATAGTATTGTTTACTGTCTTAGTCTCATTCCAGATCATTTCATCGTTCAATGATATAGCTGCACATTCATAAGAGGCCATTTGTATAGCTGGCATGCCGAAATGAGGTAGTAATCTCATCAAAGCCATCCAACCGTGGGCTGGCAGGCAGTATAGAATATGGTAGCCCATTTCCCTGGCCAGATCAATTCCTGTTCTGACCATGCCAAATGCCGGGTGTTCAATGCTTCTGAGGTCGGCGTGACGGAAATCCCTATGAAGTATTGGGGCTGACAGCCGGAGTGCCTTTAGTTCCTTTCCGTTCAAACAGACTTTTGCAGGAACAAAAACCAATTGCCCGACAACTTCATTCGCATTATTTTCAGCTACTATTACTAAACAACGGCCATCTGGCGTATTAACATACCAATCATAAAACTGTTGTTCTGTAATACCTCCCCATCCTGAAAAATTTTCCCAAAGTGATAATATAGCAGGGAGGTCTTTGTCTTCGAAAAGCCTGTATGTTAATTGAGCAACTTGCATGATTATTACAAAGTGTTTTAGGTAATGTGTTGGTATTTGTATAAATCTGCATAAACAGTTCCTTCCTGGATAAGATTTTCATGGGTGCCCCTTTCCACTACATATCCGTCTTTGAGCGTTATGATCTGGTCTGCATGTTTAATAGTGGATAAGCGGTGAGAGATCAAAAAAACGGTTTTATCATGTGCTATCTCTGCCAGCTTTTTAAAAATCTTTGCTTCGGTTAATGCGTCCAATGCAGAAGTTGGTTCATCCAATATGAGTATGGAAGCTTTCTTTAAAAAGGCCCTGGCCAGTGCAATACGTTGTTTTTCCCCGCCGGAAAGTGAGGCTCCCATTTCGCTTACAGGTGTATCATATTGTTGCGGCAGTTTCATAATGAAATCATGTGCCTGCGCTGCTTTGGCGGCTTCGGTAATTTCCGTAAAAGAAGCTTTCGGGTTACCAAAAGCAATATTTTCTCCAATCGTCATCGGAAACAGGAAGGGATCCTGTAAAACCAATGAGATGTTCTCTCTTAATGAATTTACCTGTATGTCCCGCAGGTCATGCCCATCAATCATGATTCTCCCATTCCAGGGATCATAAAAACGGGCAATCATGGAGATCAATGAAGTTTTGCCTGCTCCGGTGGCTCCTACTATCGCTATAATTTGTCCTGCTTCTGCATGAAAATTAATGTCATTTAGTACAGCTCTTTTTTCCCCGGTATCCAGCTCATACCCAAATTCCACATTCTCAAAAGTTACCGCCCCTTTTGAATGATTAAGATGACGGGCATTGGGTTTTTCTTTTACTACCTCATCGGAATCGAGTATTTCAAAAAGTCTTTTTCCCCGCGAACCAATTATAATAGAAGTGCCAATGGCAGTTGATAATGAATTGACCGGGCCATATAATGCAGTGATATAACCCAGAAAAATATAAAGTTCGCCGGCAGATAAATTCCCATCAAGACCCCGGTAAGCACCTAATCCAATTAATCCGGCAGATGCAAGACCTGTGATTAAAGCTGTCAATAGATTATAGCGGGTAGAAACCAGTGTAGCTTTCTGGAATGCTTTACCAAATTCCCAGGCATGTCTCTCCAATTTATTATACATATACGATTCTCTTGCAAAAGCCTGGATGATCTTCATGGAAGAAAGACTTTGTTGCAAAAAACCGGAAAGATCGCCCTGCTTCTGATATTGGTTCATCGTAGTGTCGTTCATGGGCTTGCTGAAAAATGCAAGAGATATCCCTAATAGCGGAACAACAGCCATAGCGATCAACGCCATTACCATGTTAATTTTGGCCATAATATAAAACATGGCTATTAGGCAAATGAGGGAAGTGATAGCGGGTATGATGATCTGGGCTACCATAAAATAAATAACAAAAGCATCGCCTGTAACCCTCTGCAGCAAGTCGCCAATTTTATTTTTTGTATAAAATGAAAGCGTTAATCGTTGTAGTTTGCTGAATAGGTCAACGGAAATATCATACACAAGACGTTGCGAAAGGCCAACCGTCATATTGGTTACTACCAAAGAAATAACAGCGCTGCCAACTGTGATAATAACAACAACAAGAATACAAAGTACCAATAATTGTTTTTTATCGCCGGGTACGGTTAACCCCGTCCAGTTTTGCAAAAAGGCAGGTAGAGGTTGGCCGGTTAATACATTATCAATTACAATTTTTATCGGCAAAGGCTTTGCTACCTCAAAAGCCACACCAATTAAACCAATAAGGACCAGAATAATCAACCTGGCCTTATAATTTGATACATACCCGAACAGTCGCTTTATAACATGAATGTTAGTCATTACTACAATTTTTTTGAAAAGATCATTTTGCTTTTTAATTCTTCGACATTTTCAATTGCCGGTTCGAAAAATATTTTTTCCCTGGAATCCCGGTGTATATGATTTATGACTTGCCTGGCTTCTTTAAATATATTTGAAAGATGGTTAAATTCTTCCTGTTGTAGTTCGGGTTCCAATTCCACAACAGTTCCTGTTACGGGTTGGATCATATTATTGGATAAAGAAAGTGAAGTAAATGCTTTTGAAAGATCGTAAATAGCTCTTGCCCCGTCTGTTAAATAGCTTATAGCCAGTAAAAATGCAAAAAGGCTCAGAAAAAAACTGGCTATATAACTGGAATTTACCACTGCCAATGCAGACAAGGTAAAAAGTATTATTATCAAAGCCAAACCTGTTGGGGAATATTGGGGGCCACATTTGAACCGTAATAATTGCTTGCCTGCCCCATGTTCTTCAATAGTCATTAATCCGCGGCAACTGGAAAAGAACCCGCAGGTAACGTGCAGGTCCCATTTATCATAATTTCCGCCGCGGCGAACCCTTGTCCTGGATATAATCAAATGGTTTTCTATTTCTTTCAACCACTCTTCCGAAGCCTTCCAGTTTTCAGACCAATGGGTAAGCGCTATTTTATTCTTAAACAGGAATTTAAAATCAAAGCTCCTGGAACCTCTTTTGCGCCAGGGCGCTAACCCATGTGCAATACGTCCGTATAGCCGGGCAATGGGCTGAACAACATGCAGCAAAGTGGTTAATCCCCAATATTTTAAATAGTGTGTTTTACTTTTAAACCTTTTTGTGGTGAGCGATTTCGCGGCGCTGATACCTGCCTGAATAAATACAATGAGCTGGCCCAGGAAGAAAAAAGGTAATATCCATAATAACGGGGCCCAGCTAAAACCCAGGATAGATAAAAGGCCAAGCAGAACAAGCAGTAAATTCCATTCGGGCATAAGCGGGATGCAACTGATAAAACCGGGCGACTGCTGATATACTGATTGAAATGGCGCCGAACCCCAGATGCCGTGAAAAATTTTATCTTTTTTTAGCTTGAAAGGCAATGTAAGCCCGTTGCCATAAATTCTGCCGGCCCAGGAAAGATGTCCGAACCCATTGTATTTTTCGGGCCATTTTGCTTCCAGTAATGCTTCCGCTTTACCATATCCTTTTTGTTGTTTCCAATATGCTTTTACCGAGTTTCTGCGATGGTGCCATACAAAGGCCGAAGGATGAAAACCAATTGTTCTGCCGGTATGCTGAATTCTCCAGCAAAGATCAACATCGTCCCCTGCGGACCGGTAAACGGGATCAAATCCGCCGATTTCCAATAGCACGTCTTTTCTGAATGACATATTGCAACCCGGAATATGTTCGGCTATTTCATCGGTTATCAATACATGAACAGGCCCGCCCGGTGAATTGGAAACACAGGTTGCTATTGGGCCATCATCATCCGGCGCCAGGTTGGGCCCGCCGATACCGGCATGTGGTGTGGACTGGTATGCACAGGCCAGGTATCTCAGCCAATGCGGATCAGGGTAGGCATCATCATCTATGTACGCTACAATTTCCCCCTTTGCCTCCATCATTCCGGTATTGCGGGCACTGCTAAGGCCACGATTGGAGGTGGTAATCAAACGGACGGGGTATTCCCTCACGATCTCCGCTAAATGATCTTTTGAGCCGTCATTTATTACAATCACTTCGTAATTGGGATAGTCAATTTTTTGTAACCCCTCCATACAATCCCTTATGGTGGCAGAGCCATTAAAACTGCAAACCACTACTGATATAAATGGAAGTTCCTTTTCTCCTGAAAACGGAATTTCTGAAAAAGCTTTTGATATTGCATACAGTGCAGGCTTGGGGTTTCGTTGCCGGTCAACCAATCCAAAATCCCAATCTTCAATATCAAAACCACCCCGCCACCATTCATCCGTCCATGCAAAAACAAACATGCCGGCACAGCCTTTGTTAAATACTGTAGTGATTTGCCATACTAAAGTTTCCGCCTGCTTCCCCAATCCGTTTCTCATACTATCCAATCCTATTTCTGCCAGCACTAAAGGCCGGTCATTATATAAATTGTGTAAACGGGCAATGTATGCACTTAATTTTTCCGGCGTTTCGAGGTAAACATTAAAACAATCAAAATCAAGAAAACCCAGGTTCAAATACTCTGTAGTTGGATAATTGACATAGGTAACTAAAGAATAAGGGTCTGCCTGTTTAACGGTATTGTATAAACGCTTTAGAAAATTTTCTATTTTGCTTTTACCATACCAGCGAACAATAGACGCAGGGATTTCATTGCCGATCGCATAACACAGAATGGCTGGATGCTGGTGGCAAGACAAAACATCATCCTGCATTTTTTTGATAATGGCCTGTTTGCGGGCATCACTATCGAGGAAAGTTATATGCTGCTCCCAGGGAAGCCCAACCATCACTTTCAAATTATATGATAAAGCGATATCCAGTAGGTATTTGGGGGGAACAGTATAGGTTCGCACACAGTTGATCCCATATTTCACCATTTGGCTAAAATCCTTTTCTATCAACGGTGCAGGGGGATATTGTATATCATCTTCCTGTGGGGCGAACGTGCCATAGGTTACTCCCTTAAGGTAGAGTTTCTCACTCCCGTAATACAGGAATTTACCTTTAACATAAACCCGGCTGACGGAAAAGGGAATGGAATTTTCTGAATTCTCCGCAAGTTGAATTTTTCTCATTTTTTAAAATTTAAGATACAATGCTGGCAAAAAAATCGCAGTAAAGGAGTTTGAACAGGATTGGATGAATAAAGGATAAAACTCTAAATCTTCATTTTGGGAGAAAAACTTCGGCTTCCATTTCTAAAATCTTGTATTGGAATTACATTGGGAACTCTAAAATATAAACTAATATCCATACCGCAATTTTTTTTTTGATTATTTTTTCTTATAATATTTTAGCAGGAATAAATAAAGGCGCTAAATAAAATTGAAAAAAAATTGAGTATTAAAATCTATGTTCAACTTAGGTAAGAAATTCCATTTTATGGAAATTGAACCAACAACTTTTGTCACAGCCGTTGAACTTTAATTTGCGGTAAACAGTTGGATTTTCATACATGCCAACTGTAGGGGATAAATAATGTATATACCCTTTAAATGGAGGTAATGGTAATATGAAGTGTTCTTGGCAGTTGATGGATTTAATTTGGCATTAAGCCTTTACAGGTCAACTTATCTGGATTTCAATTACAAATACCCGAATTAATTTTCTTTACAAATATTATATTATCACTAAAGTTTTTAATAACTTTAAATGGTATTTGATTGAATGATTACAAAATCATTCTTAGTTGGTTTTATCTTTTTCAGCCACCTAATGCTATTATGATATGAAGCTTTCGGGTAAACATATTTTAAATGCGCCCCCTTCCAGGGTGTGGGAAATATTGATGGATACCCAATCGCTGGCAAAAGTGGTTCCCGGTATTTCCAGCCTTGAAAAAATTTCCGAAAATTCTTATAAATCTATTCTAAGTATTAAGCTTGGCCCTGTTAGTGGTTCCTTCTCCGGCAACCTGCAGTTGGAAGATATTGCAGAACAAAAAAGCTTCACTTTAAAAGCGCAGCAAAATAGTAAAATAGGAAATGCCAATGCCAATATTAAAATTGAATTGACACCTGTTGACGATCAGCAAACAGCAATTGTATTCGATGGGGATGCCCAACTATCCGGGTTGATGGCGAGCATGGGCCAGCGCCTTATCGGTGGCGTATCCGACACTTTGACCAAACAGTTTTTTAAAAACCTGGAGAAAGAATTAGAGCAGGTACCCAACCCCTAATGTCTGATGTCTGATTTTTGATGTCTGATTTTTTTCAGGTGATGAATCAGCATTTAAAATCATAAGTCATAAAATCAGCACTGTAATAAATACTTTTAAACCTGATTGGGTAATAATAGCACCAGTCCAATTAAATACAAAGCTTGTCCATCAGAGTGATTGATATATGTTCATTAAAGATATAAAGTTGACTTGGAAGATTCGATGTTTGGAAATGAGATGAAGCGCCGCTCCCTCTCCTTCGGAGAGGGAGAAGGATTGAGGTCAGAATGCTGACCTGGAAGATTTAATATTTTTAAAAGAGATGAAGCACTTCCACCTAAGTCCTGAATTTTTCGAAGATGGATTGGTATGTGATAAGTGTAAAACGCAATTAAAGTTCCACATAGGTATGCAGTACAAGAGTGCGACGCAACGATGCTTAATCAAGGCTCAAAAGTTCGGTACAAAAAATAAAAAGGAATGCACCTCAAATTGCCAGGTGAAGGGAGTTTTAAAATTAAGGCTGTTGCACCCATTAAATTATCAATTATTCCATTATCCATTATCCATTATCCAATTATCAATTAAAGAATTATCAATTAACTAAACCTCCTCAATATGCAAATTCATGTAAAGGTTAACGGAGTGGACCATAGCCATGACGTAGAACCAAGATTACTACTGGTACATTATCTGCGGGATACACTCCGCCTTACGGGTACGCATATTGGCTGCGAAACCAGCCTGTGCGGCGCCTGCACCATACACGTAAATAAAAAGGCCACCAAAAGCTGCACCCTGCTAGCCGTTCAGGCGGATGGCTGCGAAATAACCACCATTGAAGGCCTGGCTGCCAATGGCGAACTTCATCCGTTGCAGGAAGGCTTCAAAGAAATGCATGGCCTGCAATGTGGTTTCTGTACGCCGGGAATTATTATGATGGCCGCTGATTTTTTAAGCCATGAGCCTGACCCGACGGAAGAACAAATACGTTATGCATTAAAAGGCAATTTCTGCCGTTGTACCGGGTATCACAATATTGTAAAATCAATTAAGCACGCTGCTGCAAAAATGAAAGAGGGGGTAACCGTATGAGCACGACAAATGAACTGATCGGACAATCCGTTAAACGGGTTGAAGACAAAAGGTTTATTACCGGCAAGGGTAAATATACCGATGATATCATATTACCCCTGCAAACTTATGCAGCGTTTGTGCGTAGCATTTATGCGCATGCAAAAATTGTAAGTGTTGATGTAAGCGCTGCAAGCTCTATGCCTGGTGTGGTAGCTATTTACACAGGTGCGGATGTGGTTGCGATAAATGGCGTGCCTTGCGGCTGGCAGATAAACTTTAAGAATGGCGATACCATGAAAGAACCAAAGCACCCGCTGCTGGTAGCAGATGAAGCTAAACATGTGGGCGATGCGGTAGCCATGGTAATTGCTGAAACCCGTGAGCAGGCAAAGGATGCAGCCGAAGCGGTAATAGTGGGATACGAAGAATTACCGGTAGTGGTAAATGCCTCTGAAGCGGTAAAGCCAGGCGCCCCGCTGGTGCATGCTGATGTGCCAAATAATATAAGTTTTGATTGGGAAATTGGTAATCCCAAATCCGAAGTGGATGAAGCGATGTCAAAGGCCGCACATGTTACCACACTTGAATTTGTAAACCAGCGATTAGTGCCCAATGCCATTGAGCCACGCAGTTATATTGGTTCTTATGACGCGGCCAACGAAAAATATACTTTATACACAAGTACACAAAACCCTCACCTCATCCGCCTGCTGATGTGTGCATTTGTGCTGGGTATTCCTGAGCATAAAGTAAGGGTGGTAGGCCCTGATGTAGGAGGAGGGTTTGGCAGCAAAATATACCATTACACGGAAGAGGCATTGGTAACCTGGGCATCTAAAAAAATTAACCGCCCCATAAAATGGACCGCCGAACGCAGCGAAAGTTTTTTATTGGATGCCCATGGCCGCGACCATATTACCAAA
>JANOTW010001003.1:0-3695 GCA_031416575.1 Ferruginibacter sp. | reverse complement strand
GTATAAAGAGTAGCTGGTGTGGTATCAACTTATGGGTTTAAATGTTGTTTGGATTTTATTTGCGCAAGTTTCATACAACGCAATTAAAGATCCCCTATGGTATTCAGTACAAGAGGGCGATGCAACGATGATGCCCATAGCTTCACTGCCTGGACAAAAATTTTTCCTCACGTTTTTATCCCTTGTGCGGTAAAACATTCAATAACAAAAAAAATCAACCACCTTTTCTCCCAAAAGTTGAACCTAATTCGCTGAAGTGATCGAAGGGCCCACCGCTAACTAATGGGGCCGGGGGCAAAATGAGGCCTTATAATAACCCACTTTCAATCAACAGGGACCACCAACTCTTTTGCACCAGCATCGCCAAAATTCATAATCAATAATAACCCCGGGGACCAACCCAATTGTGGATGATAACTACCACTGATATCCAATCGAAAATTGTTCCAGCCAATGCCAACTCCACCATAAGCGGCTGAAGACGCGGAAGATATGCCTGCCCTTGCAAAAAACTGTTTCATAAACTGGTATTGTACCCCTGCATTTACATTTACCGGAAAATCTACTTCTTTCACTACTTCGGCGCTTACAAAAAACTTTTCGGACGCATCATAACCTAATCCCACTTTATAGGCAGCGGTTAATTGCTCACCGGTTTTGGCGAATTTGCCACCCACGGGATTGTAAACATGGATACCCGCATTCAACTGTTCAGTTAAATGAACAATAGCGCCCATTTCAAAATTGACGGTATTCGCATTGCTATAGGAAGGCACGCGGTAATTATAATAATTAAATTGAACACCAATATCCACTTTTGAACCCAGGCTTCGGGCATAAGCCAACCCTATTTGACCCTCATTAAAATTTTTGAAACCGGCGTATTTCAGATTTACGCCAAAGTTGCCCATTTTGGAAGGAACGGCTAAAGCTGCAGAATAAAGACTGGTAGCTGCCAGCAAAAATCGTCTTTCGCCATATACACCGGCAGCGGTATTTTTTATTTGCGCCAGCGCCGCCTGGTTATTTACAAAAGAAAAAACATCCGTGTGTTTTGTACTATATGCGCCCAACCCAACATAAATAGCTGAAATGGGCTGTCGCAATGATTGGGAAACTGCTATCTGAACCAATAAAAATAAAAAGGCGGTTGAAGTAAATACATTTTTTCTCAAAGGGTGCAGTTTTATTTTTAAACAATATAAGGTAAATAAATTATTTAAACATCAAGTGGGTGCATTTCAAATTTTAGCTTGTGTTTTGGGGCAGTGGTCGGTGTGGACACCGACCACGGCTGTTTTACCTGGCTGGTGTCCCCACCAGCCAGCGAAAATTTGAAATGCACCCCATCAAGTTCCCATTCGGTAATAAAAAAATAAGAGCGTGTGGCACAACATAAGGGCAAAAAGTAAGGATGACAAAAGTTGGATTTCAAGAAGTCCAATTTGAATAGCTGCGTCATCGCCTGAAAAAATCAGACATCAAAAAATCATACATCAGACATTAGTTGTTATTTTTGCCAAATGCAAATTTTAGATGGCAAAATTGTTTCTCAGGCTGTAAAAGACACCATAAAAGAAAAGACAGCAGCCTTAAAATCAACAGGAAAAAAAACGCCCCACCTTGCCGCGGTTTTAGTAGGGTTTGATGGCGCCAGTGAAACTTATGTGGCCAGTAAAGTAAAAAGTTGTGGGGAAGTTGGTTTCACCAGCACGCTAATTCGATTGGATGCCACGATAGCCGAATCCCTGCTAATTGAAGCGATTGAAAAATTAAATGCGGATGACGATGTGGATGGCATACTGGTACAATTACCCCTGCCCAAACAAATCAGCGAAGAAAAAATAATCAACCTCATACATCCGGATAAGGACGTGGATGGGTTTCACCCGGTGAGTGTGGGTAAAATGGTACAGGGCCTGCCAACATTTTTACCGGCCACCCCTTATGGAATATTAATGATGCTGGAGTATTACAAAATAGAAACAAAAGGTAAACATGCGGTGGTTATCGGCCGAAGCAATATCGTAGGAAGGCCCATCAGTATTTTATTGAATAGAAATACATATCCCGGTAATTGCACGGTAACTGTTTGCCACAGCCATACGCACAATTTGAAAGAGATTTGTTTGCAGGCCGATATTATAGTAGCCGCATTGGGCAGGCCGGGATTTTTAACCGCTGATATGGTGAAAGGAAATGCGGTGGTAGTGGACGTGGGTATTACAAGAGTGGCCGATGCTACAAAGAAGAGCGGGTTTGCCATTAAAGGCGATGTGGATTTTATGAACGTAGCGCCTAAGTGTAGTTTCATAACCCCCGTTCCTGGTGGTGTTGGCCTCATGACCATTGCGGCATTGTTGATGAATACTTACAATGCGTGCGTATTGAAAAATAAAAATTAGTGGTTGGCCAGCATTGGTTTTTCATGGCATCATCGTTGTGTCATCGTAATCCCGAGTAGGGATTGTGTGCTGCATCGGGACTCCCTTGTACCGCATACCATTGGGGAACTTTAATTGCGTTGTAGCGTGAACCTTGTACCGCATACCATTGGGGAACTTTAATTGCGTTGCAGAATGACACATGTAACCCTGCTGAATAAGATGAATAAAAGTGTTTTCTACAAACCTTAGCAGAAAAATCAAAATAATCATTCAACCTTATTACCTTATTTAAATTAGGCAGGGAAAATTACAAATAGGCAGGATAAGGTAATAAGGTTGTAGTTATTGAACCAGCCACCATTCTACAAAGGTTAAAATAAAGTTTATTGCTTCCTGCTTCGTGCAACTTTAATTACATGGCAGTATCAACTTTTATCAAGCAATCATTTGTGGCAATTGCAGCATCACAAAAAATTAAAAATGAACCAAACAGATACCATCATAACACAAACGCTTCCGGTAATGGAACATTTTTATACATTACAAGGCGAAGGGTACCACCAGGGAAGGGCCGCCTATTTTATCCGCCTGGGTGGCTGCGATGTTGGCTGTGTATGGTGTGATGTAAAAGACAGTTGGGATGCAGGCGCCCATCCAAAAAAGCCTGTTGAAGAAATAGTATCATCGGTATTACAAAACACACCTTCTTTGCACCAGGGCAGCAAAGGTGGCCTGGTGGTAATTACGGGTGGAGAACCATTGATGCATGACCTAACCTCACTGACGGCTGCATTAAAAGAAAAAGGGTTTGAAACCAATATCGAAACCTCGGGTGCATATCCATTAAGCGGCACCTGGGATTGGATCTGTTTATCCCCCAAAAAATTCAAAGCGCCCCTCCCCGAAGTGGTCCCGTTTGCGAATGAATTGAAGGTAGTGGTATTTAACCAGTCGGATTTTAAGTGGGCGGAACAATATGCGGCAATGGTTTCGCCGCAATGCAAATTGTTTTTACAACCGGAATGGGATAAAGCCCCCATCGTAACGCCGTTGATAATTGAATACATTAAACAGCACCCGCAATGGGAACTTTCATTGCAGATACATAAGTATATCAATGTGCCTTAGGAGAAGGTTTGAGGTATTGGGATTAAGGTTAATGGTTCAGGTTCAGGTTCTGCATTTGCGAAGTAAGGGTATTCATTACTGATCCTGGTTGAACTGAAGCTGAACGAACCAAAGCTGGCCTATTGTTTGTCACGCCAATATTTTACCTGTCTGCTTGCTAAAGTCATGCATGCAAACGAA
>JANOTW010001002.1:0-6808 GCA_031416575.1 Ferruginibacter sp. | reverse complement strand
CGCCAAGATATAATGAAGCGATGAACCAATTATGCACCGAATTAAATCAAACTGAAACAATTTACCCGGGAACTGATCTGAGGATGATTTTTAAAAATTAAAGCAAGTAATTTTACGAAAGGTAAGGAGTTCTGAATTTATCCCTTGCGCTGTATAGATGGGTGTAATTATCAATTATTAACCACATGGAAAAACCCTTGGCGTAAACCAGGGGTTTCAAATATATATTTCGATATATTATTTATTGTTAACGAACCGGTATTAGTAAAGGTTGGCTCATATTTGCTTTCTGCATCTTCAACTCTTCCTCCATCATCTCCTTCACCAGCATGGGCAAATCATATTTTGGCAGCCAGCCAAGTTTTGTATTGGCTTTGGTAGCATCACCAATCAACAGGTCAACTTCGGTAGGGCGGAAATAGCGGGGATGGATACCCACTACCTGCTTGCCAACCGGTAATTGATAATCTGGATTGGT
Organism: Ferruginibacter sp.; assembly: GCA_031416575.1. Classification (GTDB taxonomy): domain Bacteria; phylum Bacteroidota; class Bacteroidia; order Chitinophagales; family Chitinophagaceae; genus Ferruginibacter. The sequence goes on along the minus strand of JANOTW010001002.1, from coordinate 6,330 downwards.
GCACTTGGTTACAAAAGCTTTTTCATCTATTCCGGTTCCTTTAAACTCCAGTTCAATACCGGCTTCGGAAAATGACATGCTTACAAAATCCCGTACAGTAGTGGTAATGCCGGTGGCCAATACAAAATCTTCGGGTACTTCCTGCTGCATCATCAGCCACATGCCTTCTACATAGTCTTTGGCATGCCCCCAATCCCTTTTTGCATCCAGGTTACCGAGCTTTAAAATATCTTCCTGGCCGGTTACAATTTTGGAAACCGCAATCGTTATTTTCCTGGTAACAAATGTTTCACCCCGCAGCGGGCTTTCATGGTTGAATAAAATACCGTTAACCGCATACATATTATAGGCTTCCCGATAATTCACTGTTATCCAGTAACCGTATAATTTAGCCACCCCGTAAGGTGAACGCGGATAAAAAGGGGTCGTTTCCTTTTGAGGCACTTCCTGCACCAGGCCATAAAGCTCTGAGGTGGACGCCTGGTAAAATTTTGTTTTCTTTTCCAATCCTAATATACGGATGGCTTCCAGTAATCTTAACACTCCAATACCATCGGAGTTGGCTGTGTATTCTGGTGTTTCAAAACTTACCTGCACATGGCTTTGAGCTGCCAGGTTATAAATTTCATCGGGTTGTGTTTGCTGTATGATACGCAATAAACTGGAGGCATCGGTAAGATCGCCATAATGCAACTGAAAACGGTCGGAAAGGCTTTTGTCATTGAACAAATGATCAATCCTGTCAGTATTGATTAATGAACTACGGCGTTTAATGCCATGGACCGTGTAGCCTTTTTTTAGTAATAATTCCGCTAAATAAGCGCCATCCTGTCCCGTAATTCCTGTTATTAATGCTATTTTCATTTTGTCTTTTTATTGATAATGTTATTTATAAATTTTTTCCAACAGCAACGCACTGTACTGTTTGGTATAATAAATCGCCGCGAAAATATACCATCTAAAGTCAGGATAAAACTTTTTCATGAATTTCGCATGATTTTTTATGGAAGCCAGCCGCACTTTTTTCAGTTTATCTTTATTTGCGCTGCCTTTGTGTACATGCATCACTTTTGCCTGCGGCAAAAAATGAACCTCGTATCCCAATTGTTTAAACTCCCAGCACCATAATACATCTTCACAATACATAAAAAAGTCTTCAGGTAATTTTTTATCCGGTAACTCCTGAATAATGCGCTTTGGAAATAACATGAAAGTACCCCATACCCAGTCGCAGTTGGCAAAGCTTTGATGATCAAAATACCGGTGCAGCATCAACTCCGCACTTTTTGCTTTGGGTAACAGTTTATAAACAGGAACAACTTCCAGCAATTCCCAAAAGATCGTTCTAAAACGACGGCAATTGAATTGTATTGTTCCATCGGGGTAAATTAATTGGCAGGTAGCAATACCGGTATCTGTATTTTCAAGTAAGTGGTCAAGGCAAATTTTAGGAGCGTTATTAATTAATTCCGTATCGCTGTTAAGCAATAAAAGATAGTCGCCTGTGGCATGCTTAATGCCCAGGTTATTACCCCCGGCAAAACCCGTATTGGTTTCACTGATGATTAGTTTTATATCCGGAAATTGCTGTATAAACAAATGCGGGTCACATTCTACGGATGCATTGTCTATCAACACTATTTCATATTCAACATCCTTTAATTTTTGATGGATAGATGCGATGCACTTACTGGTAAGGCTATAGGTATTGTAATTAATGATGATGATGGATAGTTGCATGGTATCAGGCTACTTTATAAAAATAGGGTTTGTTGGCAAGAATTCTAAAGAAGTATTTGAGTAAAACCGCCATATTTTTACTGTAATCCGTAAGGTTTCGCCAGGTGTATTTTGTATTGCCGCCGCTTATTATTTTATCAATCAATAAACAAAAACAAAAAAGAGGTATCTCAAAAGTATAGGCGCTTACAATGAGCAGGTACCAAAAAACGCCAAACTGTTTTCTTATACGCAGCATCGTTGAAACAATGATTTGCCTGCCTTTTGTATCCCAAAGGTTTTTTCCGTTTTCATTTTCCGTTGTACTGTAATAATCACTGCTGCTGCCGCCCCCGATATGTATTACTTTCGGTCCGGCAAACAGCAATAGTTTTCCATGTCGCCTTAATCTTCCGCACCATTCTATTTCTTCGGCATACATGAAAAAGTCATTGTCCAGCAAGCCGCTTTTTTTCAGAACTGCTTTTTTTACCAGGATATAGGCGCCCACTATCCAGTCAACTTCAATGGTTTCGGAAATGGTTTGTACACTGGGTATGGTTGACTTTAAACGATAGCCAAGGTAGCGGATCAGCCTGCCGAGATAAGGAAGGGGCAGCAAGGTATTTAGCCCGCCTTTTACAATATGCGCACCTGATATTTGCGTAGTGCCATCGGTGTTTAATAATTGTACCCCACCGCCCACCGCTTCCCGGTGTGCTTTTAATAAAGCAATGCTTTTATCAATAGCCCCATCTAAAATAATGGTATCCGTATTTAATAATAAAATATATTCCCCGTTCGAAATTTCAATGCCCGCATTATTGGCCCGGGCAAAACCTGCATTGTAATTCATCAGCAAAAATTTTACCTCCGGATATTTTGCCCATACAAGTTCTTTACAATTATCTTCAGAATCATTGTCAACCAAAATTATTTCAAAATTATTTTGTATTGTTTGCAGGTAGATACTTTCAATGCAAGCCAGTACCAATTGGGTGGATTTGTAATTTACCAGTATGATTGAAAGATCCATTAGATGTCTGATGTCTGATTTATTGATGTCTGATTTAGGAATGTCTGATGTCTGATTTATTGTTGCCTGATTTATTAATGTCTGATGCCTGATTTATTGATGCCTGATTTAAGAATGTCTGATGCCTGATTTATTGATGTCTGATTTTATCTAACCGCAAAAGAAAGCTGATTTTGATTTTTTTTATTTTGAATGGTGGTTGCAGAGAGAATTGATTTTAAAACTCCAAAAACAAAACGCAATTAAAGTTGCCCAATGGTATTCAGTACAAGAGGGCGATGCAACGATGCTCCACATAGCTTCTTAGCCCGGACAAAAAGTATAGTTGCATAGTAGTGCGGGCGCACCGAAGCTTAATAGTAATTCAATAGCCCGGTACATAAAAACCAATAATTATTTGACTATACCTGAAACTAATGCCCGTTGTATAATTCACCGCCGCGGCGGGCTATGGGCTTTTGCCTCCATAAAAGAAACACACAAATAATCAAAGCGATAATTGAAATTATTCCTGCAATCAAATTCATCATGCTTCCTAAATTATAGGAAGGCGGTGCAAAAACAAATTTGATGGTGTGGTTACCCGCAGGAATATTTAAACCCCTGAGGGCGTAATCAACTTTTACGATGGGTGTTTCTTTACCGTCAACAAAAGCCTTCCATCCATTGGGATAATATATTTCGCTAAAAACAGCAAACTGGCTGGAGGAAGCATTGCTTTGATAGGTAATATTATCATTCAAGTTTTTAATCAATTTAATGTTGGCGCTGCTGTCATACTGTGGCGCAACGGTTACTTTTGGTTGTTCCCTTTTATCTATTACCACCGTATCCCTGGAATGCAGGCTGTCTAATGCCATCATTTCTTCATCGGCATTGTTTACATATTTTATCGCTTTTATAAACCATACAGGGCCATTGGCGCCAGGGTTTAATTGGGCGACAGGCTGGTTGTTTTGCCCGTTGGTGATAAAGTATTTTGTGTTAAGCATATTAAACACTTCCATGTTACCATTGCTCAACTGGTGTTCTATCAAATCGTTGTACAGCCCAAGCTTGGCGGGGCTATATCCTCCGATGGAATTGTGAAAATAGGAGGTACGGGAATCCTGGAACGGGTCACCACCCGCCTGGTCAAATACCCTGAAATAACCGGTATCGGTTTTAATTTGATTATCGGCGGCTGTAGGGGTAAAACCGGATAAATAATCTTCAGGCGTAGCATACTTGCTTTTATTCAAATACCTTGATGAAACGCTGATGATATCAATGAAAGAAATAAGCGCCAATAAACTAATGGCTGCTACCGGATTTATTTTCTTTTTACTGCCAAGCCAAATGATGCCGCCTCCTAAAGCGAGCAATATATACAGCCTCAATAAATCGCCGCCAAACAATCCTTTTCTATCCTCAATCAACGCTTTATTAAAATTACCTGCCAGGGTGTTGGCCTGGTTGGTCATATCTGGTGTTGGCGGTTTACCCTGGCCCATGGATTGCGCCAGTTGTTCCGTGATTGTTTTTTTAGCCTGCCTGGTTTTTTCATTTGTAAAGGAAGACGTGAAGTAAACCGCTGTAAGTACGGCCAGTACGGCACCACAGGTGATAGCTGCGTATTTTAATTTTTTAAGAAGAATGCCTTGTTCCAGTTTACCATAAAAAATTTCCTGTAGCGCAAGCGCTGCTATCAGGGCAAAAGTAAATTGGGGCAGCACCATCGCCATTGAAGGCGCCCTGAATTTATTAAGTGCGGGTAAATGATCGAATAAAAAATAATTTACAGCGGCGAAATTACTGCCCCATGCCAATACGATGCCTATTATGGTGCCGGGTATCAGCCAACACAAATATTTTTTGCGGACAACAAAAAGGCCTGCTATAAACAGCATGCAAATAATGGCCCCAAGGTAAACAGGGCCTGCCGTATTTGGCTGATCGCCCCAGTAAGGCGACATAAAGCGGTAGAAATAATTGATTGCATCATTAGGCAAACCCGACTCCTGCAGCGCCGCGATTACTTTGCTGTTTTCACCAAATTCAGCAGGGTCGTTACTGCTTCCTGCATAATTGGGTAAAATAAAAGTGAGTGTTTCTTCCTTGCCATAACTCCATTGAAAAGCGTAATCTTTCTTTAATCCGCCTTCCGATAAGTTTTCTTTTTTAACGCCGATGGTTAGTTCGCTTCTACCGCCCCGCATGGTTTCCTTAGCGTATTCTTTGGTAGGCAATAATATTACAGCGAATGAACCCGCGCTGATGGCAATGGCCACAAAGGCCAATACAGCGGAATTTAATAAATGCTTATAGTCTTTTGTTTTAAAGGTTTGTATTAAAAAGGCAATTCCCAGGCAAACGAAGAGCAACATGAAATAGTAAACTATCTGCACATGGTTTTGATTAAAAAACAATGTGCTGGAAATTAATGTGAGTGCAAAGCCCCATATATACCTGCGTTGCATTAGCAGGATAATACCAGCCAATACGAGTGGGGCATACCCCATGGTAGCAAACTTGGTAACATGGCCTACCGCTGTAATGATGGCATTATAAGATGCAAAAGCATAAGCCAGCGAACCCAGTATTCCAATCAATGGTTTCAGCTTTAATACCTGCGATAAAATATAAAAACATATACAGGATAAAAAGAAAAGGCTTGCCGGTGAAGGCAGAAAGAGCGTAAATAAACCATGCATCCAGAATATGCCGATATTGTATTTGGCGGCAAATAAAATTTGAAAAGTAGGCATTCCACCAAACATGGAGTTGGTCCATAATGGATAAGTACCATATTTTTCAAAAAACCCGATAGATTGTTGTGTCATGCCTCTTGTACCTAACATGTCGTGCTGGCTAACCACCATTCCCTGGAAAACGGGCAGACAGTAAACAACGGCGATCAACAGGAATAAAACCACTGCGACAGCATGTGGCAGGATGTTTTTAAAATTAAAATTCTTCATGAAGCGATTTGATTATGAGGCGGCAAATTAACTTAAAAATTTTAAATAAGCCCCCAACCCCGCAGAGTAGCGGGGGAGTTTTATTTGCCGGCCATGCAAAATTTGAAAAGTATTTTTATCGAATGTTGGGTAGAAATCTTTCTCCATAGCCATACCAATACTATACTTCATAAGGCATAAATACGTGAAGAGGATTTTTTGTCCTGGTAGTGAAGCTATGTGCATTCCCGATTAAAATGCCGAAGGTTCGGCACAGGCCGGGATTTCGAAATACAGGATTTTTTGTCCAGGCTAAATTTCCTTGCTCAACATCGTTGCGCTTGCCCCCACAGTATTGTGTGGAGCCAGTCTATCCCGATAGCGAAGCGTATCGGGACCCTTCTATACAACCATGTTTTTTTTGTCCGGGCTAAGAAACTATGTGGAGCATCGTTGCATCGCCCTCTTGTACTTAATACCATTGGGGAACTTTAATTGCGTTTTAAATTAACAATAATTACCCCCTTTTGGAACATCCCGGCCTGTGCCAGCCTTTCGGCATTTTTCGGGAAAGCCTGTCCCGATTCATCGGGAGGGATGGGGGTAGCCTGATTTATTTGTTTAAGGAACAAAATA
>JANOTW010001001.1:0-2813 GCA_031416575.1 Ferruginibacter sp. | reverse complement strand
AATTGCTGCTTCAAGCTGGATTATTTTTTCCTATTCCACCACTGGTGCAGCCAGGTTATTTACTCTAATTCCTATTTCACTATTTATCATCCGGTGTTATTTGAAACACGGCCGGGCATCCAATTTTTAATAACGCATGGTGAATGTATTGAAACTTAGGCCAATACTAATTTTAATTAAAGCAGTAACGTTTTTTTTATTATTATTATTTCATTAATTATTCAAAATTGAATCATGATTCCGTGGAAATCCTGAAGTGGTTGTAAAGAAATATTCATGACAAGGTTGGTTACCCCGGTGTGGCGCCTCATTAACCGTGAGATGCATTCCAAATTCGTCCTGCGTGGAATATAACGGGGAGATGACCCTGATATTTATAAAAAAAATCATAACGGTTAAATCGGTATTTTGACCAATCAGTGTAAAAAATTTACATTCAGCAGGTAGCCTGCTGATTTCTAAATCGCTACCCAAATTTTACTGATGTCATGGTAAGAGAACCGCCTACGGCTTTATCGTTAAAGAATGAAGTGGTGTCATTACTTCCTTTCAGCCCAATGGAGTATATCAGTGGTAAGTAATGTTCCGGTGTTGGAATGGCAAGCCTGCCTTCGCTTCCTAAACTTTCATAATTGATCAACGGCTGATGGTCACCGTTAGCAATCAACCGCTTAAACCTGTCATTTAATTGTAGCGCCCAATCATAACCATATTCCGGAGCATTCATTTTATCCCATGCAATCATTCCAAGATTATGCACCATGTTGCCACTGCCGATGATCAATACGCCTTTCTTTCTAAGGCTATACAATTCTTTCGCCAGGTCATAATGGTATTGAGCGCCTTTTGTATAGTCTATGCTTAACTGTAATACCGGTATTTTCGCTTCGGGATACATGTGTCTTACAACCGTCCAGGTACCATGGTCCAAACCCCAGTCATGATCTAATTCCACATGAGCTGATTTAATAATGGAAGCGGTTTCTATTGCTAAAGCCGGGTTGCCGGGTGCATTATATTGTACATCAAACAGCGCTTTTGGGAAGCCGCCAAAATCATGAATGGTTTTAGGAAAATCCATTGCTGTAATGAGTGTGCCTTTACTAAACCAATGCGCCGATATTACCAAAACCGCCGCAGGTGTTGGAATTTCTTTTGCCATGCTGGCCCATCGGCGGCTAAACCCGTTGTCTTCAATTCCATTCATAGGAGAACCATGGCCTATAAACAATACCGGCATTAGCTGGCCCTGTTCTTTTAAATCATTGGTAAACCTGTTGAATGCTGACAAAGTTGTCATACCCATTGCTCCTGTTATAATTGTTTTAATAAAATGTTTGCGTTGCATACCTGTAATCGTCAGGCAACGGCCTTTGTATATGGCCTGTAAGTTCTTATAAATAATGGCTTCAAGGTAAACCATGCCAACGCCGGGAAGAAATGCATCGGCACCACCAGCCCCGGGAATAATTCAGGCATTTCCATATCAAATGGTAACCTGAAAGCGAAAGCTGGCAAAATGCTGGCAAAAGAAAGTATTACAAATCCAAAATTGAAAACGATCTCGCCTTTGTTTTTAAACCATTTATTGAATAACCAATAACCTGTCGCGGCGATTAACCCACTCGCAATAGTGGTGAGAACAATATTCAGAGGCTTTGCGATACTTGCAAAATCGGCTCCCAGCGAAGCCGCATATACCTTCTGGTAAATAATGGATGCGATACCTGCCAGTATGCCTGATACCGCACCAAGTAATAAAGATTTTTTAAACATGCCGCTTGTTTTTATTTGAGTGTATTTCATGAATGGTTTCCCGCTTTTACATAAGTTCCATAAACCATTCACGGTGTGTAACAGGTTGGCAACCCTCAACGGCAGTGGCCGGTGAGGGTGCCTCCGCCCTTTTTATTTTACAACCGGAACGGAAACATTCACTTTTATAACCTCCCCTACTTCCCCGCCTGGCTCACCAATTTTAAAATCATTCCTGCTTATATTGAAGGCCCCTTCAAAGGTTCCTCCAGTGGCGCTTCTCTTGAATACGAATGGAAGGCTGACTTCTTTGGTAATGCCATGCAACTGCAGATTACCGGTAGCAGTATAACCCTCCCCTGCTTTTACAATTTTCTTTGAGGTAAATTTTACGGCAGGATATTTTGAGGCATCAAACCACTCCGCACCTTTAGCATGTTTATTCATCATGCCATTGCCTGTGTTGATGCTGTTAATGTCAATCGCAATATCAAACTTTGACGCTGCAAGGCTTTGTTCGTCGAAAACAATATTACCCGTGAAGGTTTTGAAAATACCGCTTGCCCCGCTTGTTGAAAAACTGATGTTATGCTTTGGCGCTATTTTCCAGGAAGCTGGCAAAGTGAAAGCGAACAATGTTGCGAGAATGAATAAAGTTGCTATTGTGAAAAATGTTTTTTTCATGATTACTTTTTTTACTGTTGTTCTTTTGTAGCAGGAATGTTTAAAAGCAAAGGCTGATAACATTTCATCAGCCTTTACTAAATATTTATTTGCCAAATTCGGCATCTGCTTTAATGGTTATTTCATCACCAAGCATTGCGGCGGGAAAACCGGTAGCAATACCAAAATCAGTCCTTTTGATTTTACCCGTTACCTGAAAACCGCTTGTAGGCGCTTTAGACTGGGGGTTAGTGGTAGTTCCCCTGTACCATAAATCCAGGTTGATTGGTTTTGTAACGCCATGCAATGTCAAGTTGCCTGTCAATTTGTATTTATTGTTGCCTGCATTCTGTAAACCCGTGCTGATGAAATTAAAAGCCGGGTATTTAACCGCA
>JANOTW010001000.1:0-2592 GCA_031416575.1 Ferruginibacter sp. | reverse complement strand
CAACAATGCCAGGTAATTTAACTTACGAAGAGGCTGCCCCTATAACTGAAGGCGGACACTATGCTTTGTGCAATATTAGAGCAGCAAAAATTAAAGCTGGACAAAATATTCTGATTAATGGTGCAACTGGTGCCATTGGTTCGGCAGCTGTTCAACTGATAAAATACTTTGGTGCAAAGGTTACTGCCGTATGCAATACAAAGAACGTAGAACTCATCAAATCATTGGGTGCAGACTTGGTAATTGATTACACCAAACAAGACTTTACAAAAATAGGCCAGACTTTTGATTTTGTGTTTGATGCCGTTGGCAAAAGCTCTTTCGGAAAATGCAAACCATTACTTAATAAAAACGGAATATACATATCCACAGAACTCGGTAAAAACTCTGAAAATATATTTTTAGCACTTACAACTCCGATATTCAGTGGCAAGAAAGTACTATTCCCTATTCCAACAATTAGTAAGGAAGATGTTTGTTTCCTAAAAGAATTGGTGGTTACATTCAAGTATAAGCCTGTGATTGACAGGCGATATACTTTAGAGCAAATTGTTGAGGCATACAAGTATGTGGAAACAGGACAAAAAACAGGTAATGTAGTAATAACCTTGATCTAATGAATGGAAAAACACCAGCCACTAAACATTGAGCCAGGTAGAAGAAATGCACCCCAAAAATGCACCCGTTAGAAAAGAGCTAACGGGGGGATTTTTGCTACCTGCCTGTCCCGGTTTTTCGGGAGTGTTAAGCGCAGAGGCACCAACAGGCTGTTGCTATAGGTGCAAGAGTAGCCCGGCCTTAGGCTGGGCCTAAGTATGTTTGTAGGGTACGGCGGCTGTTTACCGCTTCTTTTTAATTGTAGCCATATAATTTCCCTTACCCATTTTTTGCAGGAGCTTTTGTTGTTCATTAAAATTCATCCTCCTCATGCCACTGTAGTTTTTTGTTTTACGGAGATGCCCGGCCCTGCTGGTTCTCGCCGGCCTTGTTTTGTATTTCAGGCTCATAGTTTTTGCACAACACCCCCCGGTAATAAGTGGCTAACAGTTCCATAATGCCTGGTTTTTACAAAACGGTGCGGCAAAAAGGCTGAAATAATCGGGACAGGCCATGCCGCTCAAAGCGGCGGTTAAATTAATCAATGCCCGGTTGGATTAATATTCATCAATTTCCTATCTTCGTTATGAGGCCCGGGGGGCTTCATTATCGCATTGGTACCTGTACTCAAAAAATATCTAATTATTATTTTATGTTTAAAAAAATATCCTTAATCACTTGCTTTGTTACCGGCACTTGTCTGCTGGTATTGGCTCAGGAAGACACATTACAACAAAGTATGAAACGGGGTGAAGAAGTGTATTCGGCCAATTGCGCCAGTTGCCATTTGCCTGCAGGTGAAGGTGTGGAAAGTGTTTTTCCTCCCTTAGCCAACACCAGCTATTTAAAAAATCAAAAGCGGGCTATTGGTATTATTTTAAACGGGCAGGAAGGCGAGATCACTGTGAACGGAAAGAAATACAGCACCCCCATGGCTGCATTGAACCAACTTACTGACAGAGAGGTTGCCGATGTATTGAATTTTATATCCAATAGCTGGGGAAATAAAAATGCGCTGATAAAACCTGCGCAGGTAAAGGCGCAAAGGAAATAAGCAGGTTAACGTATAATTGATAATGGGCTAACTGATAATTATGAAATATCCGGTTAGTATTCAATTGTAATATTTGTGGTATTCAATATTGTTGTTTATCGTATGCCTACAAAAGTGCTTTTATAAAATACCCGCAACTCCCGGCTTATCGCAAACTGAAATGCATGTTTATTATTTTTTGTACAGGCAACTGAGCTCTGAATAAGCATCCCTGTCTGCTTGACGCAGTCAGGCAGGGTTGCGTTGATAATCCCGATAGCGTATGCGTATCGGGAGGCCCTTCTTTACAACCATTCTTTTTTTTGTCCGGGCAGAAGAATTTCAATTAGGCATCGTTGCGTCGCCCTCTTGTACTGAATACCATTGGGGAACTTTAATTGCGTTTTATGTTCAAAGCATCAAATTCCTTCTTCCCAGGGCAATGTCATTAAGTTAAGCTCCGTAAGAGCAACCCCATTAGAATTGCAAAGCATTCCAAGGGGCGTACCTACGGCACGCAACTGAGGTATTTATTATATTTCTACAAAGAGGAAGCTTCCCGATAAATCGGAACGGGCTCTCCGGAGCTAAGCCTATTGCGGTTTTCATGTTGGTTGATTGTTTTAAAAGAATATTTTAACTTGACCCCAATGCGATCCTTATCGGGATTAAGAAATGAAATTGATGTTGCAAATGCCTGGCTTTCCTTTTAGCTCGTAAGTCGCACAAATGATTGGATATATTTTGAAGTTTGAGCTAATTTCCTTTTAGACAAGCATTTTAATTTCGTAGCCTTTTTTATGCAGCCTTGATTTTTTTTGTTACTTTTTTTTATCAGGAAAAAAAGAAAATGAAGTGTAACCTATTCTCAGTTTAGGTTTGCGAATGTTATACCTAATCCTATTAATTTAAAACGTAATTAAAGTTGCCCAATGGTATTAAGTACAAGAGGGCGATGCAAC
>JANOTW010000999.1:0-5730 GCA_031416575.1 Ferruginibacter sp. | reverse complement strand
CCCTGGCTGGTGTCCCACCAGCCAGGGAAAAAAATTTCACTGATTTACCCTTTGGGGGTATAATATGATTGTCGAAGTACCTTCGTTTTTATTTTGTTGCGAAAATGATTGTTTGATGATCTTCTTAATTAGGATTCTGGACAACACACTAATTAAAAGTCTCAATACGCCTTCTTGCTGTTCCGCAATCCTTTTCCGGAAAACTTCATGATCCTATGCGGGCTCATTGACCCCCTTATCCAAATGTTGTTGTAATAACCTGGCAAATTCATAACCATGCACCGGGTCAAACATCGACGAATGTTCCCCCGTTACATCGTGTATTTTTATAGTCCCTGCATACTGCTTCCACATGTTTTTAGTCTTATCATTTAAATATAATTTCCTGAACTCCACATTTTTGCTTCTATCCATGAAATAATAATGCTCCGTGGCGTAAAATAAAACTATTTCCCCCAGGTAAGGCGCTATTGTATAATTTTTTTCGGCTGCAATATACACATTGGAAGATTCATCAAAAACCTCCAACCCCACATATTCCAATTCCTGGTGTGTTTGCTTCCTCCCCATTCGATTGTATAACTTAATAAAAGAATTCATCTTGTATTTTATAGCCTGCCTGGTATGCTTTCTCAACAGGAAAGTTTCAAAATCAAACTTAAGTTTCACTCTCTCAATAAAATTTTTTCCTGCATGCCCTATTTGAAATAAATTTTTAATTGTTGGCGGTTCATATTCTTCTACGTCAGGTATAATAGTATCAAACATTGCAAGTAAATGCACTTTTTTACCCCTTGCTTCCAGTTGTTTAGCCATTTCAAAAGCAATAAATCCGCCAAGGCAATGCCCTGACAGTGCATAAGGGCCATTGGGGTTTTTCACTAAAATTTCCTCAATAAATTTAAGGGAGATTTCTTCTATTGTACCAGGAAATTCTTTCAGTTCCTTACTTTCCATAGGTGGCTGTAAAACATATACCGGCTGATTGGCATCCATCATTTCAGCAAATCCCCTAAAACGAAGCGCTGTCCCACCTCCTCCTGACACTATATAAATTGGGATTTTACTACCCGCTGTTTTGAGGGGTATAAGATATTTAATATTTATTTCAGGAACGGAAGGATATGGGCTGATCTTTAAAAACCTCTCCGAAAATCTTGCTATTGTCGGATGGATAAATATATCCTTTACGGATAGTTCTACCTCCAGTTTCTTGCGAATAGCAGCCACCAATCTTATTGTGAGCAAGGAATACCCCCCGAGATCAAAAAAATTATCTTCTATACCTACAAGCTCAATCCCCAACAGGTCCTGCCATATCACGGCTAACTTTTCTTCCCGTTCTGTTCGGGGTGGTAAATAGTCTTGCTTTGATTGGATACTGAGCTTCAATTCCAATAAAGCCTTCTTATCAATTTTGCCATTAGGGGTCACAGGAATTTTATCCAGGCAAATAAAAGCGCTGGGGACCATATAAGAAGGTAGTCTTTTACCTATAAATGTTCGTAACATTTGCTGCGGCCCCCCCATTGTTTTTTGCTCAATATCCCCGACATTATTGTTTTGTCCTATTGAGTGCAACACCACATATCCTACCAATCGTTTATACCCTTCGTTGTGTTCATTTGCAAGTACTATTGCTTCCTTAACCATCTTATGTTCTAAAAGCGTGGCCTCTATCTCACCCAACTCAATACGGTGACCTTGAATTTTAACCTGAAAATCTTCCCGGCCTAAAAACTCAATATTACCGTCAGGCAGATACCTACCCAAGTCCCCCGTTCTGTAAAGACGCTCTCCTGTTTGTGGATGAGTAATAAAACTTGCCTGGGTCTTTTTTTCGTCTTTCCAATATCCTTTAGCCAGTCCAATCCCTCCAATGTACAAATCGCCGGTAACCCAAAGCGGGGCTTGTGTAAAATCTGTTTTCAACACATAAAAACGCTGGTTGGCCATGGGCCTGCCATAAGGAATGCTCTTCCAATCCGAATGGGTTTTTTTAATTGGATAATAAATAGACCAGATGGAAGCTTCGGTAGCCCCTCCCAAACTGATAATGCCGGAGCAAGGGGCAATCGCCCGAATCCGATCGGGTAAATTTACCGGGATCCAGTCACCACTCATCATCACTAACTTCAAATCCATCAACATGCATTGCTTTTCATTATATTCCACCAGCATTTGCATTAAGGCAGGTACGGTATTCCAAATTGTTATATGTTCTTCCTGCATATATGCCATCCATGCTCCCGGAAGTTTTACCTCCTCAGCATCTGGAACTACGATAGTACCGCCCGCAGCTAAAAGTCCAAAAATATCATAAACAGAAAGATCAAAGTTTAATGCCGACAAAGCCAAAATCTTATCCTGAGCTGTGACGTGGAACCGCTCATTGATATCTAAAATGGTATTCACCGGGCCACGGTGTCCTATCATCACTCCTTTGGGTATTCCTGTTGAACCTGAAGTAAAGATCACATAAGCAAGGTCATCCATGCTTTGGGTGGGCTGTTCCATCATCTCCTGTGCTGCCGGATAATCTTCTTCTATTGTAAAGACTGTGCTTCCTTTAGGAAATTCCAGCTTTTCCTGAAGTGTAGAAGTGGTTAAGATGTACCTTGCTTCTCCAAGTTCGAGCAACTGAAGAATACGCTCCTCAGGAAAGGCAGCATCAATTGGAAGATAGGCAGCTCCTGAAATTAAGATACCCAAACAGCCTACAATCTGTTCCCAACCTTTTTCCATTATAATAGCTACTAAGGTATTGGGCCTTGCTCCAGCCTTGTGGAGTTGAAAACCGATGGATTTACTACGGGCGTCCAATTCCAGATAGGTCAGGTTTTTTCGTTTAGACCGGATAGCGATTGCCCCGCCTTGCCGGTTTGCCTGCTCCTGGAAAAGTTGGTGCAAGAGTAGTTCAGGAAATTCTTGCTCCGTTTTGTTAACTTCCTGTAGCTGGTGCAGGTATTGTTTTGAAAGTAGTTCCAGGCTTTTTTCTGCCCATGGCCCCTCCTCCCGGACCAGTTTTAATAGTGTTCTTTCAAAAGCAGCAAACATATCATCAAGCATACCCTCGGGAAAAAGCCCTTCTTCACTATCCCAGTTAAGGTATAGATCACCGCTTCGTTCTGTTATTTGTAAATTTATCCAAACATTTGGGGTTGTATTAATATTATAAGTTTGCTGATTAGTATTTATAGTATTGGCGGTGATGATATCTTTTTGGGGCCCATCCGAATCGCCTATTATCTCCCCCGCCCCGTTTTCATCTTCAGTACTCTCCCCGTTTATAAATCCCAACGTGCTTGTGACTACAACAGGCATGGTGATTGTTCCTCCCCATTGACGGGATAGCTCTGTTTCTAATTCAACTCCTGTAAAATACCGATGTTCCAAATCCTTCCACAACTGTTGTTGTACCTGTTTGATTTTTTCCAGGAAAGGCTTTGACTCCCGAAAATCAATCTCAAGCAAGGTTAAAGAGGTAAAACCTTCCACTTTAACAGAAACCTGCTCGTGGAATGGAATGGGATTGGATAGAATTAATTTAAGGGTAAAGTGACTTTTTTTGCTCCACTTACTTAAAATTTCCCCAAAACAAGTAAATAATAAGGAAGAGGGGGTAACCCCTGCTTTTTTTGCTTTTGATTTTAATTGATCCCATACAGGCTTTGCCAATACAGCCTGTCTTCGTTCAAAATGAGGGCTATTGATTTCAAAAGGTTTTGGCTTCAAGGTAAGTTCCGGTGCAAAAGGAAGCTCAGGAATACGATTGACCCAGTAGTCTTTGGATTTATTATAAAAACCCTTCTCTTTTGGATATGATATGGTTGTATCAATGAAATTTATTAATTGCTTTTTCTCTTTATCGCTGCTCAACATCGGCAGCATGTCTATGCTTTGCTGTGGGGCCTTTACAATGGAGCTTAGCAACTGTTTAAAATGATCCTCCATTCTTCTGATCGTATCACAGTCATACAGGTGGGTATTGTATTCCAAACCTCCGAGTAACCCCTCTGCAGTTTCGGTTATAAATAAGCTAATGTCAAACTGCGCTGTCCTGTGTTCATGCTCTTGTCTTGACAGGTTTATTTCTCCAAGGCGCCATTCAGGAATTTCAGGCGTATTCTTTAAAATAAACATCACCTGAAATAATGGGCTTCGACTCATATCTCTTTCCTTCACCACTGTCTCCACCACTTTTTCAAACGGCACTTCCTGGTGCTGATAGGCTTCTATCGTGTTCGTTCTTACCTGCTGCAACAGTTCAGTAAAGGATGCCGTGCCAATCAGTTCACTACGCAGTGCAAGCGTATTGACAAAAAAGCCGATGAGCCCTTCCACCTCCTGTTGCTGTCTTCCTGCTATGGGAGTGCCTACACAGATGTCCTGTTGACCGCTGTAGCGATAAAGTAATACTTTAAAAGCAGCCAGCAGTGTCATAAATAAAGTAGTGTTATTTTGCCTGCTCAGCTCCAGTAATTTAACTGAAAGGCCTTTTTCTATATTGAAACTCCTAAAGGCCCCCCTTGTACTATGAATTGCCGGGCGGCCATGATCGGTGGGTAATTGCAGCGTGGCCACCCCTTCCAGTTGCTGTTTCCAGTAATCTATCTTCTTATCCCATAGCTCGCCCTGTAAATACTTCCGCTGCCACATTGCATAGTCCGCATATTGTATTGATAAGGGAAATAATGAAGCTGCACGCTTTTCGAGATATGCATTGTATAATTCCACCATTTCTTTTGCAATAATGGAAGTAGACCATCCATCAGAAGCAATATGATGAAGCGTGACCACCAATACATGATCATCCTCTTCCAAACTAATCAGCGCTGCCCGCAGCATATAATCTTCAGCAAGATTGAAGGGAACATCAATTACTTGCGTTATGCAGCGTTGTAATCCTACAGTATCTTCTTTATATACAGAACCATCGATGACAGATAACTGCCATCCATCTTTTTCCTTAATGTATTGATAACCCTGTCCTTCCTCCTCACGAATTACCGTGCGGAGGATTTCGTGCCGGTTGATTATTTGCTGCAATGCATTTGTCAATGCTTCTTTATCAAGTTTACCTTTCAATTGTAATACAGCAGGTACATGATATTGAAGGCTGCCGCCTAACTGATCAATAAACCATAATCGCTCCTGGCTAAAGGATAATGGTATATGTACCGGCCTAGTAGCCTGTGCTTCAATGGGAGGTAATAACAAAACCCCGCTTTGGGTCTCAAGATATATAGATAGTGTTGCAATGGTGGAATGGCTGAATAAACTTTTTATAGATATCTCCACTTCCAGTTCTTTACGGATAGCTGATACCAGCCGCATCGCAAGTAAGGAATGCCCGCCCAACTCAAAGAAATTATCATGGATACCTATCCGCTCTGCCTGTAGCAGTTGCTGCCAGATCTCCACTAAATTAAACTCCAACTCATTGCGTGGCGCCACATACTCATTACTTACCAGTTCACTTATGTCCGGATCAGGCAAGGCTTTCTTATTTATTTTTCCATTATTGGTTAATGGGAAACGCTCCATCTGCACCCATAACGCAGGAACCATATATTCCGGCAGCCTATTTTTTAAATAAAATTCATAAACATTCCGGTCAAACGGGCCTTCGGGAACGATATAACCCACCAGCCTTTTGTTGCCTTCCTTGTATTCTTTTGCCAGCACCACGGCCTGGCGAACTTTATCGCAATCCTGTAGCACACGCTC